>WFTM01000435.1 GCA_015485525.1 Candidatus Zhuqueibacterota bacterium
AGGTGATGGAAAAGTGGACTGCCGAGCGCTATCACCAGCCCGGCGATGAGTATGAGGCAGAATGGAACCTCTCGGGAGCAGTTGAAGATGCGCAGCTCTACTACTGGATCGGTTTGAAAGTGGCACGCAGCGCGGCATTGCCTGCATGGTATCCCGGAGATGAATTTGAAGCAACGCGGCTGAAAATGCTGCGCGAAGTACAATAGCGACCGGTTCTGAAAACAATGGTTTCTGTAATATATTGATTGAACATTATACTTGTCCGGGTGTTCAGTTTGCTCAGCTCGGGTGTATCTTTTCAAGTGAGCCGCCTGACAACAGCACGTGCCTGCACCAGAACGGTCATTCCGGTTTCCCCGCAGGGGAAGACCGGAATCTCCCAGACTCTGGCACGGGCCCGAAAAGATGAGATTCCGGCACTGCGCCTCGCTTGGCCGGAAAGACAGATGTCGCTATCTGCATCAGGCCTGATTCGCCGAGTAAACTGAATACCAGATAAAATTTTCACTTTTCCCGACTTTCCTTGCGACGCGCGCAGCACCCAGCTATGAATAAAATCGGGATGAAAGGGTCCGATGTCAGCAAACAAGGCGGAGATCAGCGTCAAAACAGGAGACCCGCTGTTCGATAGATTCTACGACATCGTGAAAAACATCCTGCTGCAGAATCAGGTCTCGTTCGAAATAGACGGAGAAACCCGGCATGGGTACCGCATGCCGGACCGGCGGGGTATTTCCTTGCAAACCCTGCCGGATATCATGCACGCGACGCGCTATTTTGATGGCCGTGCGCGTACGGTTTTACAGCATTTCGCTGATACACAGGCGCTCAATGGCCGCGTGTTCAACTATTTTTATCACAGCCATGAACCACACGGACTCAGCTATGTTCACAATCCACGGCAGCCCGATGCTGAGTATCGTTTTGTGACCGCTGTTTTTCTCGCCTGGCAAGCCAGTGGCGATGATGAATGGCTCCTGCGCCTGCTCCCGGCCGTTGAGCAGGCTCTCAGTTATGCGATGACCCGGCCGTGGCGCTGGTGTGATCCGTGGGGCGTGATCAAGCGGCCTCTGGGAATCGACACCTGGGATTTTATCGCACGCTCGAAGGAGAAATCTGCCCGGCAGGGCGACGATACCATTTGGGGCGCCATGCCGGGAGACAACAGCGGCTACTATGCAGCGATCATGCACCTTGCAAAGATTTGCCGTCATGTCGGCTGGTTTGGTAAGGCGGAGTACTGGCAGGATCGGGCGCAGACCCTGAAATTGCATACAAACGAGCTATGCTGGAACGGGCGCTTCTATGCGCATTTCGTTCCCATCGCTAGAATGCAGATACCGGATTTTGACTTTACCCGGCAACTCAGCATGAGCAATTTGTTGGCGATTACGCGCGGGTTGGCCAGCAGCGAAGCCGCGCGGTCAATCATCGACGAGTACCGCAGTCGCAGCAGGGGCGCTGAGGCGGGGAAAGAGTGGTTCAGTATCGACCCGCCTTTTCCGGTCGGGGTTTTTGCCGATGGCGCCCCGCCTCCCGGAGTCTATGCAAACGGCGGATTGATGCCTTTTGTCGGCGGGCAGCTTGCCCTGGCTGGCCTTGAAAATGGTTTTGAGAACTACGGTGCGCAGGCCTTGCGGGCCTACGCGACAACCCTGGCAGCGACCGGTGAGTCGTGGCTCTGGACCTTGCCCGACGGCAGCCTGCCCGATGAAACGATGCCCTGGCCGCAAAACCGTCATGATAGCTGGGGCAGCAGCTCCATGCTGCGTGCTTTTGTCGAAGGGCTATGTGGAATCAGGGATCAGGGTTGCTTGTTTGATGATGTTGTTCTGACACCGCGCTGGCTGGCTGCGGGAATTCGCAATGCCGAGGTGCGGGTGCAGTACCATGCAGGGCAATCTGTTGCGTATCGCTACCAGTTTCAGCCGCGCAAAAACACCATTTCCCTCGCTGTAGCCGCACCGTCACGTCTGCAAATTTCACTTATGCTGCCGGAGAAGAGCCTGCCGCTGAACCTGAGTTTGAACGGTGACCGCATCAAGTTCAGTGAACGCAGGGCAGGAGCAAGCACGTATGTGGAGTTCGAAATGATGCAGGAAGGGGATATCGTTCTCAAACTGCAGCCAGGCCCGAAGGCATGAAACGTGATAGCGTGCTTTAATCCTGATACGGCAATAATCAGCAGGCGGAATTGCATAAATAAATCAGATTGGATTTTTGTTTTCGTTGCCATAATCCTGCCTGAGGTTTGAAACAGATATCCAAGAGTACAGCGAGACAGGAGAATATGTATGCGCACCAAAAAGATCGCTAAAGTACGGAAGTACCGCACGGATATGAACGATAAAATACTCAACAGCGGCTTTCGTGATTTCAATAAATTCTTTGCTCTCGATAACAAAGCCTACCTCGACGGTGCCATCCCGGTGCTGTACAAAGAACTGATGGGTTTGGTCGGCAGCATGGTTTTACGCTGCAATGACTGTATTTTCTATCATCTCGACCGCTGTGTTCAGGAAGGAGCCAGCCGGGAGCAACTGCATGAGGCCATGAATATCGCCCTGATCATCGGCGGCAGTATCGTCATCCCGCATCTGCGCTATGCCTTTGAAATGCTCGATGAGTTGCTGTCTGATCGTGATGAGCAGCAGGAAGAAAAGTAAACCCGCAGAATCCCACCATATTCTTCATCCACCCGATCGCTGCCGATTCCAGTGGCCGGTTTTGCGGCCGCATTATGTTTTTGGTTCGTTTTGGACAATTACAAAGTGCAGCCGAACCTCCTTGGTTTTGATTAAATTCGAAATTTTTGTAACATATCATGGAGTCATCGCACGCGCCCGATAATATTACCACGAGGACACATAATTTAACGGACTGAGTCAAAGTTTTCTCGTGTGTAACTGCGGCAAGGGTGCGGATGGAAAACAACATCGAATTGATCAACACGCTTCTCGGTGACCGGCATACGCTGCTGCTGATGCTTACGG
>WFTM01000436.1 GCA_015485525.1 Candidatus Zhuqueibacterota bacterium
CACGCAGTTTCTGCTATGTCGATGATCTCATCGAAGGAATCTACCGGCTGCTGATGTCTGACACGCACGATCCAGTCAATATCGGCAACCCGAATGAAATGACCATTTCACAGCTCGTCGATAAAATTCTCGAATTTACCGGTTCAAGCAGTACGATCGCCTACAAGGAACTGCCTGAGGATGATCCGAAAATCCGCCAGCCTGACATCACCCGGGCAAAGGAGCTGCTCGGCTGGGAACCGAAAGTCGAGCTGGAAGACGGCTTGAAACGTACCATCGAGTGGTTCAAATCGCTGCCCGAATTTGCCTCTTAAACAGCGCAGAAATCGCGAAATAACACGATGAATGACGGGGTGCCGGAGAAAATTTTGCTGATCCGCCTGAGCTCGATAGGCGATATCGTACTCACGACCCCGTTGATTCGCAGGCTGCGTGCACTGTTTCCCCACGCGCAGATCGATTTTGTCGTGAAAGAGGCTTTCGCAGAACTGGTGCGCCATCATCCGGCGCTGAATACAGTCTATACTCTGCCTGTGCGGGCCGATTTTGCCAGCCTGCAGGCACTGCGGAATCGACTGCTGCAGCAAAACTATTCAGCAGTACTCGACCTGCACAAAAATTTTCGCTCGCTCTATCTCACACGCGGGCTGGGGCAGGGTTATAAAAAACGCCTGCAAAAGTATGGCTTCCGGCGTTTCCTGCTGGTGAACACCGGGTGGAATTTGTACAAAGAGATCGTGCCTGTGTACCGCCGTTATCTCGATGTTGCCGCCGGCCTCGGCATAGATGACGACGGGCAGGGTACCGAGCTGTTCTGGCCGGATGAGGCAGAAGCTGGCTTGCCACAGTCAGCTGCCGATTTCCTCAAAGCATGCGACTTTGTCGCTCTTGCACCGGGTGCTGGTTTTGCAACAAAACGCTGGCCTGTGCAACGCTTTGCTGAGGTCGCAAGGGCTGTTATCGCTTCAGGAAAGCGTTGTTGCATCCTCGGCAGCCAGGCTGAACAGGAGCTGGCTGCGGATATAGTACGTGCCGAGCCCGGCTGCAGCGATTTTACCGGCAGGCTGAGTCTGCTGCAAAGCGCTGTTGTCTTGAGTAAAGCCCGGCAACTCGTGTGCAATGACAGCGGTTTGATGCACATCGCCGAGGCTGTCGGTACACCCGTTGTGGCGCTCTTTGGTTCAACCGTGCGTGAACTCGGCTTCGCCCCGATCCTGGAGCAGAGTGTCATCATTGAGAATAATTCGATAGACTGCCGTCCCTGTTCGCATGTCGGCAGAGATACGTGCCCAAAAGGGCATTTTTTATGTATGAACTCCCTGGACGTCCGGCAGGTACTGGCTGCGTTGCAGGGTTTGTGACTTTTTGCGGCTTTGTATATCACGCTTGCGGCGGCAGCCAGGAACGCTGGTTCGCATGCATTCTGAAGAAAAAGAGCCGCATCCATTATCCGGAGGCGTTTGTTTTGACCAAGAAAGAACTGGTATTGAAGGCAGCCCATGCGGCTGCGGACAAAAAGGCGGAGGATATCAAGGTCTTTGACCTGCACGGCCTGAGCAGCGTGACAGACTACTTTGTCATCTGCACCGGCAGTACGGATATCCATGTCAAGGCGATCCGGGACGAAGTGCACAAGCAGTTGAAAGAGCAGGGTGTACGTCCATGGCATGTTGAGGGTATGTCTGCGGCAAACTGGGTGCTGATGGATTATGTCGATTTTGTCGTGCACATTTTTCAACCGGAAACACGTGAGTTTTACAGTCTGGAGCGTTTGTGGGGGGATGCAAAAATAGAAACCATTAGCGAAGAATACGATGATGCGTCCTGAAACCTATCTGAAAGAACAATTCCAGCGTGCCCTGAAGCAGGCCTGTGACATCGAACACGATATCGTCATCGAAAAACCACGCCAGGCGGCCTTTGGAGATTTTGCCACCACAACCGCACTGAATCTGGCCAAAACCCTGAAAACCGCACCACGGACGATCGCGGAAAAAATCGTCGCTGCATTTGATGACCCGCGAAATCTCGTGGAAAAATTCAGTATCGATGGCCCCGGGTTTATTAACGTCACTCTGTCGCCGGATTACTGGCGTTCTCTGCTGCCTGAGATCATCTCATCCGGAGCCCGGTACGGCGAAATAGACCTCGGTAAAGGGCAGAAAATACAGATCGAGTTCGTCAGCGCTAACCCCACCGGCCCGCTCAACGTGGTTTCTGCACGCGCGGCGGCTGTGGGTGATGTGCTGGTCAGCGTGCTCAACCTTGCCGGATTTAATGCCTGGCGCGAGTACTATGTGAATGATGCCGGTCGCCAGATTCGCCTGCTCGGGGCCTCGGTCGCAGCACGCTATTCCACTCTTTGCGGCCATGCAGAGAATGTGCCCGAAGATGGCTACCAGGGTGAGTATATCATCGACCTGGCAAAAGAAATACGCTCTGAGCTGGGCGATGAGCTGATGCAGCTCGACGCCGGTGAACGGGCGGAAAAACTGTCACAAATCGCTCTCGACAAGATGCTTGCCCTGCACCGCCAGGCTATGGAAGCCTACCGTGTACAGTATGATCTGTGGTTCCGGGAGAGCAGTTTGCGGGCTGCCAATAAACATTTCGAAGTGCTGGAAGTACTGCGGGAAAAGGGATTGACCTATGAAAAAGAAGGCGCGGTCTGGTTCCGATCTACCGATTTTGGTGATGCAAAAGACCGGGTCTTGATCACTCGTGAGGGCGAACCCACCTATTTTCTCGTCGATATTGCATATCACAAAGATAAGTATGAACGCGGGTTTGAAAAAATATATGACCTGTGGGGTCCTGATCACCACGGGTATATCGACCGGGTTTCTGCAGCGCTGCAGGCTTTGGGGTATGCTAAAGAGAACTTTCAGGTCCGCATCATTCAGCAGGTGAATATGCTGCGCGACGGCGAAGTGGTCAAGATGAGCAAACGCGCGGGCAATATCATCGAAATGCGCGAAATCGTCGACGAAGTCGGGGTCGATGCAGCACGTTATTTTTTCATCATGCGCAAACTCGACTCGCCATTGGATTTTGATATCGAGCTGGCCAAGAAGCAGACCGATGAGAACCCGGTGTTCTATGTTCAGTATGCCCATGCGCGTTTATACAACATTATCGTGCATGGCCGCGAAAAAGGTGTTGAGCTGGAGCCTGATGCCGACCTGTCCGTGCTGAACGAGCCGGAGGAGTTCGCCGTGATGCGCAAACTGGGTGAGTATCCGGAAATTATCCGGCGCATTGCCGAGCTCATGGAGCCACATCACCTGACAACTTATCTGATCGAACTTGCAGGCACATTTCACAGTTTTTATCAGAAGCACCGTGTAATTTCTGATGACCGTTCTCTCAGTCGTGCCAGGCTGGTGCTGGTTGAAGCCACGCGCACGGTGATACATAATGCGCTCGGGCTGCTGAAAATCACTGCGCCTGAACGCATGTAATGGACTCAATTCAAACGCAGAGGATCTCATGAATCTGATCGTCGTTGGCTCGGTGAGTTTCGATACCGTGGAGACTCCCAGGGCCCGCAAGGACCTCGTGCTCGGTGGCACGGCGGTTTTTTTTAGTATCGCATCCAGCTATTTCACCCGCGTCGGCATGGTCGGAGCAGTGGGGACGGATTTCCCGGATGAGCACATCGAGTTGCTCCGGCTGCACAAGGTTGATCTGCAGGGGCTGGCCAGTATGGACGGGAAAACGTTCCACTGGGGCGGGCGTTATCATGATAATATGAATTCGCGTGATACCCTCTTTACACACCTGAATGTATTCGAAGATTTCACCCCCGAGCTTCCGGCCGCCTACTGCGATGTGCCCTACGTTTTTCTTGGCAATATCGCCCCGGCCCTGCAGTTGCACGTTCTCGATCAGGTCCATAACCCGGAGTTTATCGCTCTGGATACGATGAACTTCTGGATCGATGGCGCCCTCGATGATTTGAAAAAAGTTCTCAAGCGCATCGATTTGATCTTTGTCAACGATGAGGAAGCCGTACAGCTCTCCGGCGAGCATAATCTGCTCAAAGCCACGCGTGCGATTCAGAGCATGGGGCCGAAGATCGTGGTGATCAAAAAAGGCGAACACGGCGCCTTTCTTTTTCACGAAGATGCGCGTTTTTATGCGCCTGCTTTTCCCCTGGAAGAAGTTCATGACCCGACGGGTGCCGGTGATACCTTTGCAGGCGGCTTCATGGGCTTTCTCGCTGGCTGTAAACGCGTCGATGACACCAGTCTGCGGCAGGCCATGATCTATGGCAGTACTATGGCGAGTTATGCGGTGGAAGATTTTTCTGTGCATCGCCTGCAAAAACTGCAACGCAGTGATATCGATGCACGCTTCCGCGCTTTTCACGAAATGACCCGATTTGACCCGGTGACTTGAAATGGCAGTTGTGACGGAATATATCGAACGTTCGACCACGGGCATCTGTGATATCCATGATATTACAGATGATGTTGCCTCCCATCTACGCAACACCGGACTGAGTTCCGGCACCGTGACGGTATTCGTTTCCGGCTCAACCGCTGGCATCACTACGGTAGAGTTTGAGCCTGGTTTGAAAAAAGACCTGCCCGAGCTGTTCGAAAAACTGGCTCCCCAGGGCAGAACCTACCACCACGACGCGACCTGGGGAGATGGCAATGGCTTTTCCCACGTACGCGCTTCTCTTTTGGGCCCATCACTGACCGTGCCTTTTGCCGATGGCCATCTGATGCTCGGCACCTGGCAGCAGATCGTGCTGATCGACTTCGACAACCGGCCGCGCAGCAGAAAGGTCGTCGTCCAGATCATGGGTGAGTAAGCCGGCTGCAGAGCATCTCGCACCTCCTCGCATAAACCTTCTCGCGACAATGCTCCCGCGTTGTCGTGCCACGCAGTCACAGGCCTGCCTGACGTGACGCGACGGGCACGATAAATCGTGCACTACGAACGGTTGCCTGCAGTCATCGCGAATCAGATTATAAGATGACCTTGTAGGCCATGTAGATGACCAGAAACAGAGAGATCAGGATGATCGAAGTGGACAGCATAATATTTGTCTTTTTTACGCTGTACGGTATCATCTGCTCGGATTCGATGTGTTTTTTATAAGTAAAAAACCTCACGGTTGCGGCAATCACCATCAGGATGCCGACGAAGAAGAGCAGAAGCCCGGACAGCTCCGCATAAAGTGACGGCTGAAAGTGTTCTTCATCTCCAACCCGATTGCCCAGGTATTGAACAAAAAGGTCGAATTTTTCTATGAGAAAGCCGAACGCCATTATCGAAATAGAGGTCCTGATCCATGCAAGGTATGTGCGTTCATTCGCAGCATGGTCGGTGTAACGTTTGATCATGTCCTGCCTTTTAGTGATTTGTAAAAATCATACATTCTTCCCAACGTGTCTCTAACGAGCCACGGTCACTCTGTTTAAGCCTGTTTGTCTCTGATTATCCACTTAACTCAGCACGGTTGCATCTTTTCAATCAGACCACCTGGACACAGTACGTGCCTGCACCAGGGCTGTCATTCCGGTTTCCGCGCAGCGGAAGACCGGAATCTCCCAGACTCAGGCACATGCCAGAAAAGATGAGATTCCGGCACGGCGCTGCGCCTGGCCGGAATGACACATGCCGGTATCCAGGCCAGTCCCGTTAGCTGAGCTAACTGGATACCCGGGCTGTTTGTCCGGTTCTTCCGGCCCGGCGCAATTTTGAGTGCATCTCTCCAACCTTCCATTTTTTCAGCTTCCCTTGCTTTTCACACCTGCCGGCGGATGCGGGGCAAAGTCCAGCGGTTTGCCATTGAGAGTGAGCACCGGGCCGGATGGCCGTGCTTTTTCTCCGTTCGGGCCAAAGGCTGCTGCTGTCTTTGCCAATTCCTCTTCGCTGAGTTTTTTACCCACTTGTCGCGGCTTTTCACCATAAAAACTGTCCACGTGCAGCGTTTGCGTCGGAAAGGCAAATTCGACGCCGATCTCATCCGCCAGCCTGAGAATTTCCAGCAGGATGTTGTGCCGTTCACGCA
>WFTM01000437.1 GCA_015485525.1 Candidatus Zhuqueibacterota bacterium
CTGGGTCATGCTGACCCACCTGATGAGCTGTGCCAACCAGGTGCCGCCCAGTGGCGGGCCTGAGGATAAAACACCGCCGCGGGTCATCAGCACAAAGCCGGATAACGAAGCGGTACGCGTGCCCAGAGATGTCACCGTCGAGCTCGAATTCAGCGAGAAAATCGATCGCGATACCTTCCGGGATGCCCTGTTTATTTCCCCGGAGCCTGCGGAAGATATCAAGCTGAAATTTAAAGGCCGCCGGGTTCTGCTGTCGTTTCAAAGCCCGCTGCTGCGGGAGCGCACGTACGTGATCACCCTGGGCACGAATTTAAAGGACAACCATGGTGTGGCTATGGCCAGCTCATTTACCCTGGCCTTTTCCACCGGTGCGCGTCTCGATAAGGGCGAGATCACCGGCCGGGTCGTCGATGAAAAACCACAGGGGACGCTGATCTGGGCTTACATCCTCGACGACAGCACCGGTATCGATCCGCGCGAGCGCGGTGGCGATTATGCCACACAGGCCGGTAAGCTCGGGGAGTTCAGCATACCCTTCATCGCTGCCGGGGACTATCGCGTCTTTGCAGTTGCCGACCGGGGTAACGGGGTTTATGACCCGGTTGAAGACCGTATCGGTGTGGCTGACCGGGATGTGCATATCGACACGTCGTACAGCGCGGTCCGGCCGCTGTTGTTCCGCATGGCACGGGAAGATACCCTCGGCCCGGTACTGCGCAGCGCCGGCATGACCACGCCCGAAGTCATCGAAGTGCGCTTCGATGAGCAGGTTGAGGCTGCGGACAGCCTGCAGAACCGGCATTTCACGCTGCTGAATGCGAGTGGTGACAGCATCGCCGTGCGGGCGGTTGTGCCCTCGCCTTTTGATGAAAAGGTTTATTACCTCCGCATCGCACCGCAGGCGGCAGGGGATAGCCTGAAGCTGCAGGTCACAGGGCTGCAGGATCGTGCCGGCAATGCCATGGCGACGGAGTTCAGCAGCGTGCGTTTTGCCCTCAGTACCGGGATGGATATCCTGGCGCCACGCATCGTGCGCGTGCTGCCGGAGACAGGAATCGGGTTGATGCTGGACGAACCGGTACGCATTCTGTTCAGCGAATGGATGCAGCAGCCTGACTCTCTCTCCGGCGTGCAGGTGACCGATACCTCCGGCACAAGGCTGCCGGTACGCATCCTCCAGCCTTCTCCCTTTGCCCTGGAGGTAGCCCCGCAGCAGCGATGGCCCGGGAAAACGCAGATTTTTCTGCACATCACAGCAGATGAGTTCCGCGATCTTGCCGGCAACGCGTTGTTCGATACCACAGCCGCACGCGCCGTGCGCACGATCAACCCGGATACGCTCACCGCCATCCGCGGCGAGGTGGTGATTGCGGACAGCACGGTGCACGCACCGGTCTTTCTCACTGCCAGACAGGTCGAAGGCGGGGATATCGTCCGCTCCACCCAAGCCGACAGCAGCGGGCGGTATGCGTTTGAAAACCTGCTGCCCGGTATCTATCTCATCGATGGATTTTTCGACAGCAACGGCAATGGCCGTTATGATTTTGGTTCTGCTGTGCCCTTTTCGCCTTCCGAACGTTTTTTCCTCTATCCGGATTCGATTAAAATCCGTTCGCGCTGGCCGAACGAGGGTAATGTGATCGAGGTAAAATGATGGGTGATTCGTAATCTGTTGTAGAGACGCACGGCCGTACGTCTCTACCATTGCCGGAATCGGAACCATCGCCACAATCTATTGTGCACCCTCAATTTTTTCGCAAACCGAAATCACTATCATCATTCGTCGGTGGTTTTAAATCGGCGATAAATACAAAAATAGATGATTATATTGACGAAATGGATTGAACATTCCCAAATACAATCGAAACAACCATTTTCTTCAACCCAATTATCATGACCATATCATCCGGAATGAAAAGGAATATTATCGTATAAAAAATTACATCATCAACAACCCGTTGAATGGGAAGATGATAAATTTAATCCATCAAACCCGGACCCGAAACGATGAAAATTACAGCATCAGGGCAGGCATAACAGGAACGTCAACCTGACCGAAAAACACGGGGCGTAAATCAGCATTTTTCAGTTTGTCGATGCGTTCTTTCGGCAGCTTGCCGGCAATCCGGTGAACCATCTGCACTGAACAAAACGCTTATCAATCCAAAGTACCGAAATACAAATACAGCAGGAATGAACATGCAGTCTCTCGCCTATCGCAACAGTGAGCTTTATTTTGAAAACCAGCCGATCGTCGGGCTTGCCGGGGAGTATGGCACGCCTCTTTATGTGTACAGCATGCCGGCGATCGAAGCGAATTTCCAGCGCATGCAGCAGGCTTTTTCCGGGCACGAGCATCTCATTTGCTATGCCTACAAAGCCAACAGCAATCCCGCCATTCTCAAACGGCTCGCCGAGCTCGGCGCCGGCGCGGATGTGGTTTCGCTGGGCGAGCTGAAGCTGGCCTTGCAGGCGGGAGTGCCGCCGGAAAAAATCGTTTTTGCCGGCGTGGGCAAGCGTGATGACGAGATCGAGTTTGCGGTGCGAACGGGCATTCGTGCGCTCAATGTTGAGTCGGAAATGGAGATGGACGTCATCGCAGAAATCGCGCAGAAGATGGGCGTGCAGGCACGCATTTCCCTGCGCCTGAATCCGGACATCGATATCCACGGCCACCCCTACATCACCACCGGCCGGGAAAGCGACAAGTTCGGCATCCGCCTGCAGACAGCGCGCTCCCTGATGCAGCGCATCCGTTCCATGCCGTCGCTGAAACTCGTGGGGCTGCACGCACACATCGGCTCGCAGATCACCGAGCTGGCTCCGTTTGTGCGCGAGGGCGAGATGATGCGCGAGCTGGCCGGTGAGGCTCAGCAGCTCGGGCATGAGCTCGAATACATCGACGTCGGCGGTGGGCTGGGAATCCGCTACGAAGCGGCAATCACCCCCGCACCGGACAGTCGCGGCGAGGATGACCTTGCCATCGAACCGGCTGAAATCGCTCAGGCATTGCTGTCTTCTCTGGCCGGACTCGGGCTGGAAGTGGTTTTCGAGCCCGGCCGCTCACTGGTGGCCAATGCCGGTGTGCTGCTGACGCAGGTGCTGTATCTGAAGGATGCCGGGGCACGGCAGTTCGTCGTCGTCGATGCCGGCATGACCGAGCTGATCCGTCCGAGTTTGTACCAGGCCTATCACGCCATCGTGCCCGCCACCCTGCGCAGCGGCACAGGGCTGTGCGCTGATGTTGTCGGGCCGATCTGTGAGAGCGGCGATTTTTTCGCGCGTGCGCGGGATTTGCCGCCGGTGCAGCGCGGTGATATCCTTGCTGTACTCAGCGCCGGTGCATACGGTTTTTCGATTTCTTCGAATTACAATGCCCGACCGCGGCCGGCTGAGCTGCTCATCACCAGCGAGGGCGTGCAGGTTGTGCGCGAGCGGGAAGCGATAGAGGCGATCTGGAGCTGATGTGTTTGCCGGCGCTCATGGCGTTTTCTTTTCCTTTCCCGAATTTTATGCGCCAACCAGCCCCGCGCAGGGATACCGGAATCTCCCGAAAGCCGACACCCGATCCTGGAAGACCCCGGCGTTGCGCTCCGGCGGAATGGTGCAATCCGGCCGCAGGCCTGAGATAATGAAACATCACTACATTTTTCAGATTGTTGATCAGTTCATCTGAAAAAGCGATGGGCCTATCATGATAGTTGATGAGCTGCTTTATCATGACCTCCCCACATGGGTGGTCAAACGTAAGATGCGCAAGGTTTTGCGCAAGACATACCTCGATCAGACTGCGACAGGTGCTGAGCTGCGGCTGCTGTTCGAAGAAGTCCTGTCCCATGAGCTGACAAATCGCGAGGAGTGCTGCATCGCACATATCGAAGCGCTGCGCGCAAGGCTGACGGCATCGGCGGAGAAAATCGCCATCAGGGATTACGGGGCCGGCACATTCCTGCTCGCCAACTTATCGCTGCAAAAACGGGAAAGGGTGGTCCGGCATGCAGCGCTTGCCACTATCGTGCGGTACAGCAAACCTCCCCTGCATGCGTTGCTGCTTTTTAAACTGATCCGCCGCTTTCACCCCCGGGCTTGTCTGGAGCTGGGAACGTGTCTCGGTATTTCAGCCGCATACATCGGCTCGGCATTGAAGTTAAACGGAAACGGCAAACTTATCAGCCTCGAAGGTGCAGGGCGCCTCGCCGACCTGGCCAGGAGATATTTTGACGAACTGGCTTTGAACAACATCGACGTCGTTGCAGGCCCGTTTCACAAGAGTTTGCCTGTCGCGTTGAAGCGCATGCCGGGGCTGGATTTCGTTTTTATCGATGGCCATCATGATGGACGGGCCATGTTGGCCTACCTCGACCGGATAAAGCCTTATCTTGCCAGCCGGGCATTTCTGGTTTTTGATGATATCTCCTGGTCCCCCGGGATGCGTCGTGCCTGGAATCAAATCAGACGGCAGGCGGGGATGGTGCATGCGATCGATCTCGGGATGTTGGGGCTATGCGCTTATGACCTGAATAAAGCGGGGTACGCTTCATGAAACAGAACAGCGGTGGTTTTTCCGTGCGCTCGCAGCGGGCTGAGGCGTTTTCGGCCGCTGTCGAGGCGAACATCCTCACCCGCGAGCGTTATTTCCGTATTCCCACCGGCATCGAGCACCGCTTTGGCGAGCACGCCGGGCTGGTGCACGATCTGCTCTATCGCTCCATGGGGCCGACCACGGATCTCCTGCGTTACTTTCCGGACAGTCTCTACCTCGACCGCCTGCATCGCCTGCCTGAATGGGAGGAAAAAGCCACCATGGCACCGCTGGCCAGCCCGGCGAACAAGCAGGCCACCGGCCTGTTTTCCTTTTTTGTCGAATATAAAATCTCCGAAAACGAACGCAAACAGCCTCTTGCGCAGGTGCCGACCCGCTACATCGGTATCATCGAACGGGAAGCCTGGCTGACCTACCGCAGACTGACCTCGCCGAACCCGCAACTCGGCATTTATCTCGATGGCCGGCGTACGCGCATCGCCCTGTTTTATGCGGCATCTTACGCGCCGGACCTGCTCTACGCCCACTGGGAGCACGAAATCACGCCTATCGCAGACAGCCGGGCAGTGCGCACAGACATCGCCCGGCCACAGGAGCGGTCTGTTGCATCTTCCACAGGCTCGGGCACACCGTGGATCAATTTTGACATCCGGCAGCTCAAGCCGCTGCAGGAGTTTTTATGTACGGAACTGTGGTGGCCGGATGATGAGGCTGAACAGGCGGTGGCCGCCTGCAAGCGCACGGTATTTCCGGAAAAAGGATGAGGCAGGAAGCACATGAGCACGTGCCTGAGTCCGGGAGATTCCGGCACTACGCTCCTCTTCGGCCGGAATGACGATGAGGGCGTATGCGGAATACCGGAATCTCATCTTTTCGGCCATCTACTTGAGTCCGGGAGATTCCGGCACTACGCTCCGCTGCGGCCGAAATGACGGGGTAGGGGGAAGGCTCAGCGCAGGGTTTTGAGCAGAATGATGCCGAGAATGAGCCAGAAGGGGATGGAGATGAGCAGCGCCCAGTTCATGTTTTTCAATACCTTGGCACCCTGGCGCGCCTGTTTTTCCTTGATGGCTTTGTCGAGTTTGATTTTCAGTTGCGCGAGGTCAACGGGTTTGAGCAGATAGTCAAAAGCGCCGGATTTCATCGAATCGATCGCGCTCTGCAGGGCAGGGTAGCCGGTGAA
>WFTM01000438.1 GCA_015485525.1 Candidatus Zhuqueibacterota bacterium
TGCGCCGAAAGCCTGTATCTTGCCGGGTTGAGTCGGGAGAGTTCGCAGCTGGGGGGCACGCTGAAGCGTGCACTACCGAACGTTCTCATCTCACTTCCTCTCGTCACACCGCTCCAGCGGTGTGACGTCCCTGTTGCCGCTCCTGCGGCGAAACACATGCGGAACGGATACCACCTGCACCGAAATGCCCCACTACTTCCACAGCAAGCATCCCAGCGCTGCGCGCTGTTGTCACATGATACGGGATGAATAAACATACATTTTAACGTGGAAAGAGACGAGGAAAAGATGACGGAGGAAATAAAACGAGCTGGTTTTGTCCTTCTTCAGAGACAGGAGCGTTTTGGGCGTGGGCGGAGTTTTTGCCAAAGGCCTGGAAGACTCAATTCCCGGAATCATCCTCGTCATCAGGCAGAAAAGCGATCAGATCATAGTCTTTGCTATTGTGCCCGTTGACAGAAAACCGGTGATGTGCCTGCCCGGGTGCTTCAGTGCTGTCAGGAAGAGAAGACATCGGTGGGAAGCCGTGGTGAGGTTCGGCATAATCCGGCTGGAAATCACGCCATTTCTCATGGACAATCGGCCAGACTTCCTCGAACTGTGCACCCTTTTGACCGAGCAACAACATCAGTTTTGCCGGGTGCATATTGTGCAGGCGGGCAAGCTCATGTAGTTTCATCGCGCAAAACCTCCTGAATTTCTTCCGGCATCCGGATGAGATCGATGGTGATATCACATCCGCCGGGAAGTTGCATCCTGATTTTATCTGCGAGCTGCTTCACTGCACCGGCCTCCAGTACAAGTGAAATCAATCCATGGGAAATGACAAAGTCCGTGGCAGCAACATCGACATCGAGTGCTGCGACGAAATGCCAGAGAAAGCGCATCACGCTTTCTTCGGAAAGGCTCGTTTCGCCTTGTTCGATATTCTGCCATACATCTGGCCGGAACGGCAGCATGATCAGTACGCGACCGGTTTCATCAAAGATGACGCTCAGTTCGCCGGCAAGGCTCTGGTTCCCCTCTGGCTTACGGATAGACAACACGCCCGGAAAGTGTTTCTCGAACTCATTGTCGATCTGTACGATTTCACGTCGTGCAGCCTGTTTTACTGCTGGAGAATCACTGTTTTTCAACATCCGGAACCAGTCCAGACGGGCCTGCCACAGCGCAGAGAGCTGAGGGTCGGTTTTGCACGCATCTCTGAACGATCCGGAGATATCGGCGTAGCGCTGCTGTTCTATGTCGGTTTTGACTATCCCTTCCAGTTCATAGGCGAGACGGTGCAGATAGCGCTGCAAGCTCAACAGGCAGACAGATGAAAAATGTTCAGCCAGGGCGTTCTTTTCGTTCATCAAAATATCAATTCGCGGCTGCAACGCTTCGATACTTTTTTGCTCATATTCGATCGCCTGCTGCGAAATGATGTACTCTTTTTCCATCCGGGCAACGCTTTTTTGCGCTTCCTTGATCTCCTCCTGATAAGCACCCAGCCTGTCAACGAGTTCGAGTCTCTTGCGGTCCAGCTTTTCGATCTCCTCCGTAATCGCCTGTATGCGGTGATTTCGGTCTGCGATGACATCCTTGAGTTCAACCATCGACGAGCGCAGGTTTTCAAACGACCTGAGAATCTGGTTGAGATTCTCCTCGGCGCTTCTCCTTTTGCTCAGGAGACGGGATAAGTGCTCTTCCGTAAGCCGGACGCTTTCGCTGTACTCCCGCTGCGTCTCTTTAAATGTATCCGTCAACATGATTTTCTTGCAGAAAATATGGAAAATAATAAAGGAGCCTGTCACCAGATCCGGGCGATCTGAACCAGGCTCCGACTGGATCGCAGGGTCGAGACCCTGCTAAGTTCTATTTGCTTGGTGTAGGGAAACATACAGGCAAGGTCACAAAACTGCAGAGATTACGCAAAAAACCACCGCAATTCCTTATTTATTTGCGAGCATCGTGGAGGAGGGTAATCCGAGAAAGCCCCGGGCTGAGGCCATGTGGATCAATACAGCTTTTTCAGACTGCTGCCGGGATAGTAGTGGGCGACGATGGCATGGCTGTCATACCCTTCCAAAGCCATACCGAGTGCTCCGATCTGGCAGAGCCCGACGCCATGCCCCCAGCCACAACCCGAAATGCTGAAGGCGGAAGGACTGTCATCTCTTTCGCCGGTTAAAGCCTGCACTTCAAACGCAGCACTGAACAAAAAATCCGGATGCAGAGCCCGGCGGATGGCGACATCCCCTTCGACGATATGCTCCGACCACACGCCATCCTTTCTGCGGAAATGGACGGCCAGACGGGAAACGCGTCCCGAACCACCGCGGACAAGAGGCTGAATTTCGAGAATCGTGGCAGCATTGAGTTTCAGGCTCCGGTTCAATTGCTCGGTCATCTCGCGCTGCGTCACAGTCACCTGCCAGCGGTAATATTCGCCTTCTTCATCAACGCCACCAAGGTAGCGCTTCAGCTCGCTCTCTGCGATGACGTGCGGGCTGCAAAAAGCATGCGGAACCGAGTGAACCCATTCATGAAAAACAACATCATTCTGCAGTTTCGGCAGGCTTGCATTTCCGTCGTCCGGACCGTCGCGTTTGACGATGAGGTACGGCACACTTTCCCCACCCCATATCGTTTCATAGGCTTCCATCATACCGCCACAGCTTTTGGAATAGCGCGCGTCACACACGGTGCCATCATAGAGAAGCGTTTGTCCCCATGTGGCCTCTGCTCCGGCACGGGACTGTTCGGTCATGTACAACGTTCCCTGATAACGCTGGCAGCAGTCATCGTTGCAAACATCCATACCCAGCGCCCGGTGTTTTTTTTCAACATTAGCCAGCATCCACGACCGCGCTGCGATCGTCTGTGCTTCGATCAGGGCCTGCGGGCACTCTGCCCCCATCTCCGATGTAGCGACGCACATCAGATAGTGCTCAAAGCGGACGTGGTTGATCATCACGAGAGCGGAATCCGCAGCACGTATCTCAACATTGCCGGGCAGCGGAACGTCGATGAACTTTTTCCAGTGGAATTCCCGGCCGGCGATGATATCGTGGGCCAATAAACCCGCCCCGGGGCCGATATCGGCCTGATCTTCCGCGGAAATCATCACACTGTCAACCGAGTGTATCCCCCCACCAACGCCGGGTGTGCGAACACGCAGACGTCCGTTTTCGTCGAGATGAACCCGTATGCTTGCGCCCGGCAACAGGGCAACTGATTCGGCTCCGGTGCTGTGCAATGCATAGCTGCTATCGCGGGGAATAGTGAGTATAACCTCATGCTTTTCATCCTCCGGCAGAATAATGCCGACAGCCAGGACAGGTTCTTCATTCGGTATCGTGTTTTCAGCGAGCATGGTGTTTCCTGTTTTTGTTCAGAAAATCTAACCCGATTTACACACGAACAGGTGTCTGCGGAAGGCAAGACAGAACAATCGCGCTGTGAATATTCGAAAGAATGTTTCACGCATGGAAATCGGGATAAAATGAGAAAATAGCCCACACAGAACCGCGGCTCTGTGAAAGGCTGAAGCATGGGCCGTGAGCATTTTATTTCGAGTCGGGAAGATACACAACCGGGGGCATTGTGTCCAGCGAAAAATAGCCGTTTGGCGCTGCACGGCCGGGTGGCTGCGCTGAGGGCAATCAACCTTAACGATTTCAGGACGTTCCAATTTCTTTTTTGCAGAAAACAGCGCTGGCCAGGAAGTACGGTGTCTGGCAGCTTTTAATATTGACACACAGCGAAAAGAAAGTTGCTTTATTGGACACTGCTTTTATCTTACTGCAGGCTTTCGCATCATACCGGGCCGGAGTTTATCAGCCACGTTCTCGGGGGTGCAGTTCCCTTGTCGAATCGGCCGTGATGCAGATAACGATATCTGACATTCCGGTCAGGCGAAGCGTTCTGCAGTCCATCGAGCAGACACGTGCCTGAGTCTGGGATGTCCCTGTCTCTCCCTGCAGAGAAACAGGGATGATGGTTACGCTTGTGTCCTGCCGCAGGAGCGTTGTGACGAGAGAAGAGAGCGAAATTACCGGACGTATAGAACAAAAGGAGAGCGATATATGGCAGAAGAACATCGGGTTTCAGCGTTTATGCGCCACCATTACAGGCATTTTAACTCTGCTTCGGTCGTCGATGCAGCGCAGGGGTGGTGTGATTTACTGGCAGAACAAAAGGGTAAAATGTTCGTGACTCTGGCGGGTGCCATGAGTACGGCTGAGCTGGGCATCTCCCTCGCTGAGATGATCCGCAACGACAAAATACATGCAATTAGCTGTACCGGCGCCAACCTTGAAGAGGATGTTTTCAATCTCGTCGCGCACGAGCATTATGTTCGTATTCCCCACTACCGTGAACTCAGTGCTGCAGACGAACAAGCTCTGCTGGACAGGCATCTCAATCGTGTTACGGATACGTGTATTCCGGAAGAAGAGGCGTTTCGCCGCCTCGAGTCTGCCCTGCTCGACGAGTGGCAGCGTTGTGAGAAAAGCGGCGAGCGATTTTTTCCTCATGAAATGCTGTATAATTTATTTGATAACGGCTCTCTCGATGACTCTTTTCAAATCGATCCAAAAGACAGCTGGTTGTTTGCCGCCTGGCAGAAAAAGCTGCCGATATACGTTCCCGGCTGGGAAGACTCGACCATGGGTAATGTTTTTGCCGCCCGATGCATGGACGGCAGAATCAGCAATCCCGGCATCGTTCGTTCCGGCATCGAATACATGATCGCGCTGGCAGAGTGGTACAAGAGTACATCTTCCAGCGCTCCGATTGGTTTTTTCCAGATCGGGGGGGGCATTGCCGGAGACTTCCCCATCTGCGTCGTACCTATGATTCGCCAGGACCTCGGGCTGGATGTGCCGCTCTGGAGCTACTTTTGCCAGATCAGCGATTCGACCACCAGTTATGGTTCCTACTCGGGCGCGGTTCCGAATGAAAAAATCACGTGGGAGAAGTTAGCGGTCGATACTCCGAAATACATCATCGAATCGGATGCGACCATCGTGGCACCGCTGATTTTCCAGTACGTTCTCGAGCGTTCGTGAGATGGATTCTGAATAGCGGCATAAAACGAGCGAAATCAGGAAACCAGACGCATCCTGTGGCAGTATGGTTATCAAAAAAAACGCCGTCACTTTTCTAATGACTATGAAAGGAGTATGACAACATGAGCATGATCCGCCTGACCCTTTTGATGGGCCTTCTGACGCTTCTGCTCGTTTTGCTCGGGGGGATGCTGTTTGGCGAGAGCGGCGCTATTCTGGCGTTGATTTTCTCTGCTGCAATGAACCTGTTCAGTTACTGGAACTCTGACAAAATCGTTCTGCGCATGTATAACGCGACGGAAGTCGATGATCGCTCGGCGCCTGAGCTCATGGCTATTGTGCGCGAGCTTGCCGGACGTGCCCGCCTGCCGATGCCGCGTGTGTATATTATCGAAAGCCCGATGGCAAATGCTTTTGCCACCGGAAGGGATCCCGAACATGCTGCCGTGGCCGTGACAACAGGCATTCTCTCGATCCTCAACCGCTCTGAACTCGAAGGCGTCATCGCCCACGAACTGGGGCATATCCGTAATCGTGATATTTTGATCGGCACCATAGCCGCTGTACTGGCTGGAGCGATCTCCATGCTGGCGCAGATGGGACAATGGTCGCTCTTTTTTGGTGGATATAATGACGAGGATGAAGGCGGTAATCCGATATTCGCTATCCTGGCCATCATCCTGATGCCCATAGCCGCCATGCTGGTGCAGATGGCCATCTCACGCAGCCGCGAATACAAGGCTGACGAAACAGCAGCAAGCCTGACCCACAATCCCCTTGGGCTGGCGCATGCTCTGCGTAAACTGGCTACTGCTACCGAACAACTCCCTGCCGGCAATGTCAATCCGGCAACATCGCATCTGTTTATCGTCAATCCCCTCAGCGGGGCATCGCTGAGATCACTGTTTTCAACGCATCCTCCGATCGAAGAGCGAATCGCCCGGCTGGAGCGCATGGGATTGCACAGGGCATAATTTCCTTGACTCTCAGCCTGGCGTGTCTATATTCCGGTTGTGCCTGTTTGGCTCTTCGCTAACAGCTGTGGTGCAAAGGTTCATGCAACCCCGGATGAGATATACGCAGGGATAAACATTGACCATTTCAGGAGTAAATCTGGTGAACAGAAAGGATATCGCCATCATCGTCTCGCTGCTCGTTTTGACTATCATTCTTCTTTTTCTGGGTTATCAGGATATGCAGCGCCAGAAAGAACTGGGCATCATAGGGTCTGCGCAGGAAATTCCATCAGAAGCACGCGGGTGAGGCCTGAATAGTCCTCACCCTGACAGTTCTCAGATTTCGAGCGACCCGAGTGTGGGCTTTTTCTCTATTTTGATATTGAAAGAACACTGCACTGTGCGGCAACTGCTTTGCGGTTGCCGTTTTTGTTGCTATTTCCTGCCTCTGGAATTTTTCGTTGGCTCAGGGAAGACTCGAGTCGGGCCAACAGCACGCGTGCATTCTGTCACAGTTTTACTCCTTTCAAAGAAGGAAAATTTTTCATATTGTAAACTTCTTTCAGAATCCGGCATCAGGTACGATCACTTGTGGTATGCCCATCTTCGGCCTTTTGGCCTAAAAATCCATCCTGATTTATTCACACACCAGCGCATCGCGCCTGGAAGAAGTTTTCAGACACCCCTTATCTCCTTACGCAGGATGCGAACTCGTGGATGAATCGGGCAATCCGTTCTGAACTGTAACTCCTATCGGGTCACTTCTGACACATGAAAATCTGTTTTGCCGCCAGCGAATGCGTCCCTTTTGCCAAAACCGGCGGGCTTGCTGATGTTGCAGGCGCTCTGCCGGCTGTTCTCAAAAATCTCGACCATGATGTGAGAGTCTTTCTCCCACTGTATGATACGATCAAAGCAGGTGACTTCGATCTCACTCCTGTAGAAAACCTTACTGATATACCTGTTCGCCTGGGTGATCATGACCGCATGTTTTCTCTGTGGCAAGGGAAGCTTCCGGGTACTGATACACCGGTTTATTTTGTCGATTGCCCGCACTATTTTCATCGTGGGCGTATCTATACTCAGGACAGCGACGAGGATGAACGGTTTATTCTCTTCCAAAACGCCATTCTGATCGCTCTCCAGTACATGCGCTGGAGCCCGGATATTCTCCATTGCAACGATTGGCAGACCGGGCTTTTACCGGTTTTTTTGAAAAAAACATACCGGTGGGATAAACTCTTCGCTGAAACAGCATCGGTTTTGACGATTCACAATATCGGTTACCAGGGGCGGTTTTCACCTGCAGCGATTTACAAGGCAGGACTCGACTACCAGGATTATTATCCCCTCGGGCCGTTTGAATTTCATGGCAGCTTCTGTTTTCTCAAAGCAGGCATGTGCTATGCAGATATCCTGACCACTGTCAGCGAAACCTATGCCCGGGAAATCCAGACAGCAGAGTTTGGTGCCGGGCTTGATGGTGTGCTCCGTGCCCGGGCCGGCGACTTGTTTGGCGTGCTCAATGGTATCGATACAAATCTCTGGAACCCGGCCAAAGACACGCTCATACCGTTCAACTATGACAGTGATGATCTCAGTGGAAAAACCGAAAACAAAAAAGCACTCCTTTCAGCCTGCCATTTGCCGGCAGAAAAAGAAGCCCCGGTTATTGGAATTATCGCCAGGCTTGCTGATCAGAAAGGATTTGACCTGTTGCCGCCCATTATCGACGAACTGCTGCACCAGGATATCCGGCTCATCACTCTCGGCAGCGGCGACAGCAGCTACGAAGACATGTTTCGCGCCATGAGCGCCCGCTATCCGGGAAAAAATTTTGCCTATATCGGCTTTAACAACGAGCTTGCCCATTTGATCACAGCCGGCGCAGACATGTTCCTGATGCCCTCGCGCTATGAACCCTGTGGCTTGAATCAGATGTATAGTTTGAATTATGGAACCGTGCCGATCGTCCGGTACACCGGTGGCCTTGCGGATACTGTGATCGACTATGACGCCGATCCGGAGAACGGAACGGGCTTTTCATTTCACGAATATAACCCGCAGGCGCTCCTCGATGCTGTCAGGCGTGCCTGTGCGCTTTACCAACACCAGGACAGATGGCGCGAAGTCATGCTGCGCGGAATGCACGCAGATTTTTCCTGGGAAAAATCTGCCCGGAAATATGTTGCTCTCTATCGTCGGGCAAAACAGTTACTATTACACAGGACAGACTAACGCTAAGGAATCCGATGAGTAAACCAGACCATGCGGTCGAGTACAACATTCGGCCGAAAAAAGCCTATAACAATTACGCTTTTCTCAACAGCCCATACGCTCGTTCGATTCGCGTATTATGTGAGTTCGAGGAACCGGAGATTCGTTTTCGTAAAGAAAGAGTATATAATACCATCGTTTTCTTTGGCTCGGCTCGAGTCAAGCCACCGGAGGTAGCGGAAAAAAATCTTGCAGAAATCAATGCGCTGATTGAACGGAACGGTGTGGATAAAGATGGTGCACTGCAACAGCAAAAACGCATTGCTGAGCGCAATGTTCTGATGGCACGCTACTACGCTGATGCAGAAGAAATATCCATGCGTCTCTCAACCTGGGCCTCACAGATCGAAAATGAACGCGAACGTTTTATCGTCTGTTCGGGCGGTGGGCCGGGAATTATGGAAGCTGCTAACCGGGGGGCCAACAAAGCCGGAGCGCGCTCTATCGGGTTGAATATCAGCCTGCCCTTTGAACAGGATGCCAACCCCTACCAGACGCCGGAGCTGGCGTTTGAATTCCACTATTTCTTCATTCGCAAATACTGGTTTTTTCACCTCGCCAAGTCACTGTTGATATTTCCGGGCGGTTTCGGCACCCTCGACGAGTTCTTTGAGCTGCTGACATTGATACAGACAGAAAAGACAAAGCGCTACTTCCCCATCGTGCTCTATGGCTCGGAATACTGGAACGAGGTGCTCAATTTCGATGCTATGGTAAAATGGGGCACGATCAATGAAGAAGATATTCACCTGTTTCACATCTCTGACAATGTGGATGATGCGGTGCATTTTGTTTCTTCAGAACTGGCCCAACATCATTTAAAACAAAAGGTAGCACCAGCCAAGTAAAGCCCGGAAGGAAAAAGTGCACGCTCCGTATTCTGCCCTATGCCCATCTGCTGCGTCGCACGAAGCAGGAGTCAGCGGCAGCGGGAAGCATGATCTTTTTCGATTGCGGATTCCCCATAAAAAAAGCCTGTCCATCTTCCTGATGGTCAGGCTTTCTGTTGTAAAAGCACTTGAGAAGTGTTTTGTGGCACGCATTCATGCCGCAAGGTCGAGGCGGGTCTGCTGTACGCTTATGGAAGTACTCTCCTGGATGGATGTACTCTCATAAACAGACAGAGCCCGAGGCTGTTCGGGTTGTATTTCGCCGCCCGGGTCGTCTTCGTCACGTACAGCCGGTTTTTCGTTGGCTGCAATTTCTTCTGCAAATTTCTGGAAATCAAAAAGTGGCTGCTGGCGCGGGTCCTGTTTCTGCAGATAGTCCGAGATAACCGAAATCAATTTAAAAATATCCTTTTGCAGACGTTCCGGTACCCCGGCATCTTCGAGCAGTTGTTTCAGTTCAGCAAATGCATCGTTATCCTTCTTTTCCTCAGGCCGGAAAAGCTCCTGCAACCGGTTCTGGAAAAGAGCCCGGTCAGCCTCGGCAGTAGCTGCAAAGGAATCGGTAACTGATCGAACATCGCCAAAAAAGCTTTTGACCGAATCTTTGATCACACCGGCAAAGCCATCCAATGCATCAGCTGACAATGAAAACGCCGACTCCACGGCGTTAAACAAATCATCGACGACGCCGGTGAATTCACTCAGACTTTCCTGGCTGAAGTCAGCCAATCCCTGGGCTGCCTGAACAAATTTTTCATACGTCTCCTGATCGATCGCTGCGGAACGGCCACTGGCATCAGCCAGTTGGCCCAGAAAAGACAGATCCAGACTGTATCGTGCGCTGACTTTCTGGTAGAGTTCCTGAGAAAGCGTACGCGCCGAGTCGTCCTGCAAAAAGACCGCCTTGCGGCTCGTGCTTTGAACGCGCTCATAGTAAAAGTCGAATTTGAGATTATACAGATTTTGTGCGTTCAGCTCAACCGTGTCTTGCTGGGCAGGCTCAGAGGTACGCTGAGCACCACGCTCCTGACCTGCATCTGCACGCTCAGGTCGTTCGGTGCCGGGATTCTGTGTCGTTAGATCAGCCGGCAAAGGCGATAACTGCGTTGCATTGACCATGTGAATTCCCTTTCTTTGAAATCCTTCCTGATGTCCTACTCTCAAGTATCGACGCAGCTCCTCGCTTGTAAAGACCATCCGGTGAAAAATCCATAACATTTCGGCAATGTTTATGACTCACTGATGCAGACATCTCTACAGCCCGCCATTCCAACCGGCAACCAACCGTTCGTAGCGCACGATTTATCGTGTCCTTAAGTGCGGCTGGATCCGGGTCTCCAGTTAACTCAGCAATCCGGGCCCGGCTCAGATACCGGCATGTGTCACTCCGGCCAGGCGAAGCGCCGTGCCGGAATCTTATCTTTTCGGTCACGTGCTTGAGTCTGGGTGATTCCGGTCTTCCCCTGCGGGGAAACCGGAATGACGGTTCCGGGGCAGGCACGTGATGTGCTGAGTTAAGTGGATAACCAGAGGGGCAAGAGCCAGGTGCACGACTAACGCTCATGGCGCGTACGGCGTTGACTTTGCTTCTTTGCTCTGTCTTTGTGCACTCTGCGTGATGGTGCTTTTTCCCGTTTGCTGACGCTTTTTTGCCGGACTGTCGATTTATGCCGGACTCGTGCACGGTTTCTGGTTTCGTACCCGGAAGTCTTGTATCCTTTGTCATTTCTATGAGACTTGCCGGTCATGTTTTTTTTGCGCGATGGGCTGTCATAATAATCGATCGGGTTTTGCTGCCTGTCCCGCCGCCCCTTTTTTCTGTGACTCCGGTACCGCTCCCCTTCTCGCCTTTTCTGGTATTTGTAGTTGTTCGATTCGAAATGCTTTTTCTTGTTCCAACGCGCCGTATGGTCAGGGCGATACCGGCTGCTCCTCGTTCTCCAGCCGTAATCGCGAAAATGATGGTTCCGGCTGCCGGTATAGCCGTGGCGGAATGATCGCTCATGGCTGTGCCTGTGCCCGGCGATACCGAAGACAACCGGAACTGAAGCGGCGTGATAGCCGTGACGCAGAAACCGGGCATTCCAGTAAAAACCGAGCTCGACAGACAGGGAAAAGCCTATGCCATACCCAGATGCGTAGGTATAGTATTCATCGAGCAACCAGTCGTTGATGAATACCGGCCGTCGCGAGGCTATGACGCTGATATAGGCTGTGCCATTCAAGCCATCGAAGTACAGATGCCTTCCGCCCATCAGTTCAGACAGACGATATATTCTGCCGGCACGCAGCCGTATTATATCAGCGGCTGAAAGAGGATAGACAATATCGGCATAGCCGGAGGGATCGACGACGAGCACAGTGATATAGCTGCTGCGCGCGGCCATGATAAAGTAATCCTGTTGTTCATACGAACAGTAACGATCGCCTCCATGAACCGGCCAGACGCGGACTTCACCGTCAAACCCGGACGCGAGTAATGTTCCGGCGGCAAGCCAGAAAAACAGCAGGAGCGTGCTGTAGCGGAAGGTGTTTTTCTTTGTCATGATCAGCCTCCTGTTCTCGATTTATCCAAACTTCTCGCTTTGTTTACACCGGACATCTGCAGCAAGAGCTCCGGATTTCCGGGGTCAACCTGATAGGCCCAGTCGAATTCGAGCATGGTGGGCGTTACACGGGTCAAGCGGATTTTTGCAAAGTGATTGTCATGGGTCCAGATGATATAGGTGTGGCCTTCGATCGCTTCGACATATCCGAGTTGAGACCAGCCTTTCTCCGGTGCGTAACTGACGTCATCGAGGGTCTCTGTGTAGCCATAATCCTGGATATCCGTGTCATCTGCCGTGCGGTTGATGTAAAGCCCATTGCTTTGGGGGTCGTATTCGAAATAGATATCCGCCAGCTCATCACGGAAATCAACGACCAGGTAATCTGAAAAATCATAACCAGCCACTTCCGGATTTTGGTTCATATCGAAAATGCGCACACCGTAGCCTTCAGGACGGGGCGTGTCATAGACCAAATCGTAGCTGAGCTCACTTTCATTGCCATCGAGATCAAAAGCAGTGACTGCATAATAATAGGTTACGCCATTTTCCACATCTGTATCGACATAAATTTCCGATGAGGTCGTTGCCAGATAATAAAAGCCGGTTTCAGCATTCCCGCTTCTATAGACATTGTAACCAGCAAGGTCTGCGTCATCGTTCGGATACCAGCTCAAAGTGACTCTCTCGTCCCCAGTAATACTCATTACTCCTCTTGGCACCGCAGGCGGATAGTTGTCGGTGGCTTCATAGATGTAGGCCTCACACCCCCAAAAGGCTAAAGATGCGAACAGTAGCATGAATAGCGTGTATTGACTTCTCATCACATACCCTCCAGTTGGTAACGGGTTCAACAGAATCAGGGAGGTAGTATCAGGCCCTGTTATTGTAAAATTTTCTATCGATCGCTGGGTTACGCAATGGGTATGCCATGAAACA
>WFTM01000439.1 GCA_015485525.1 Candidatus Zhuqueibacterota bacterium
CACATCATCTTCCGGCCTTATGAGCCGCCGCCCGAAATACCGGATGAAGAGTATCCGATGTGGCTGACAACCGGCCGGATCGTCGAGCACTGGCACACCGGGTCCATGACCCGACGGGTTCCGGACCTGTACCGTGCAGCACCGGAAGCGTATATCGAAATTCACCCGGACGATGCTGCCGAGATGCGCATCAGCGAGGGCGATCTCGTGGCCGTAATTTCCCGGCGCGGCAAGGTGAAGGCCAGGGCTGTGATCAACGGGCGTGGCAGGCCGCCGCGCGGTACGGTTTTCGTGCCCTTTTTCGACGAGAACCTGCTCATCAACGAAGTGACCCTGGACGCCTATTGTCCCATTTCCAAACAGCCTGATTATAAAAAAGCAGCAGTACGCATCGAAAGGATTGGCTATGCCCGGCAAGCACTTTAAACACCAGTACCTGCTGCCGGGCGTGGCGCTGCGGGTCGTTATCGTACTTCTGGTGCTGGTCGCACTGGCCTGCGCCCGTTACGAGGACGACCCGGCACTGGTAACCGATGCCCGGCACAACACACCGTTTATCGATCTGACCTTCGATCTGCCCAAAATTGCCGTCGAGAGCGAAGATACCAGGCCGTTTTTCGTGGCCCGGCGCACTCCGGATATGGTGCAGTACCCCTGTGCAACCTGCCACACGCAGGGCTTGAAAATCCCCGGTACTCCGGCAGATTATCAGGCCCACGCTGATATCCGGCTCGAACATGCACAGGAGAAAACCATGGACTGCGCGACCTGCCACGGTAATTCGGATACGAACAAGCTGAACAGCCTGACTGGTTCAGCGATCGACATGGATCGTGCGGACGAACTCTGCGGCCAGTGCCACACAGAAAAAAAGCGCGACTGGCTGCATGGCGCCCATGGCAAGCGGTACTATACATGGCAGGGCACCAGAGTGATCCAAAGCTGCACCAGTTGTCATAATCCCCACAAACCGGCGTTGGAAAAACGCATGCCGGTTGCCTTTCCCGAACTGAATCCGAGGAGGAACCGCTGATGGGCTTTTTTGACTGGCTATTCCCGGCCCGGAGAAAAGCAGCCGGAACTGAACAACCAGCTCCGCCCTCGACTGCAGGGGGCGGCAGCTATAACCGCAGCGTCAGCCGCCGTGATGTTTTTAAAATTCTGGGCGGTGCCGCGCTGACAGCAACAGCCTGCTCCACGCCCTTTTCTTCCAAAGAAGAAAAAGAGCTGGCGCGCATAGGCTGGGAAGAGTTTTTCCAGAAGAACTACCGCGAAATGACCCAGGAAGAACGCGATCAGGTCGTGCAGCGCCTGGAGCAGAAAGCCCGCCTGAAACGCGGTGTCAACGTCAACATCAAGAACACACCGCCGCAGGATGGTGTCCTGTTTGGCTATGCCATCAACCTTTCCACCTGCCGCGGCTACCGCGACTGCGTGAAGGCCTGCATGCTGGAAAACAACCTCGACGAAGAGATGGCCATGCAGTATATCCGGGTCTTTGAGATCAAAAAAGGCAAGTTTGATGTCGAAGCCGGTGAAGCGCAGTATGGCCATGAGGTGCCTGCTGAGGGCAATTTTTACCTGCCCATGCAGTGCATGCACTGTGAGGAACCACCCTGCGTTCCGGTATGCCCGGTGGGAGCAACCTGGAAGGAAGAGGACGGCATCGTGGTGGTGGATTACAACTGGTGCATCGGCTGCCGCTATTGTGAGGCAGCGTGCCCATACTGGGCCCGGCGTTTCAACTGGCAGGAACCCAGCATACCGAACGAAAAGCTCAATCGCGACCAGCACTACCTCAGCAACCGCGACCGGCAGAAGGGCGTGATGGAAAAATGCCATTTCTGTGTCCATCGCACGCGCGAGGGGCGCCAGCCGGCCTGCGCTGAAGCCTGTCCGACCGGGGCGCGGATTTTTGGCAACCTGCTGGACCCGGACAGTGAAATCCGCTGGATTCTGGAAAACAAAAAGGTTTTTCGTTTGAAGGAAGAGCTGAAAACCGAACCGAAATTCTTTTACTTCATGGATTGAGCCTCGGGAGAGAACTATGCTCGAATTTTTGAAATTTGTCATCGCCGGTTTCCGGGAAGCCACGCGCGGCCAGAGGCTATACCATCTCTGGATGGGCACGCTGACCGTGTTTATCCTCATCGGCGTGTATTTCTATAGCGTGCAGCTAAGGGAAGGCCTGGCCATCACCGGCATGCACGATCATGTCAGTTGGGGGCTGTACATCTCAAACTTCACTTTCCTCGTCGGGCTGGCTGCTGCTGCGGTCATGCTCGTGCTGCCTGCTTATATTTTTGGTGATATCGATTTCAAACGGGTGGTGCTCATCGGTGAGGGCGTTGCTGTGGCCGCGCTGATCATGTGCCTCGCCTTTGTCATCGCAGACATGGGCAGGCCGGACAGGCTGTGGCACATGCTGCCCTTTATCGGCTATTTCAACTGGCCCAGCTCTCTGCTGGCCTGGGATGTCATCGTGCTCAACGGCTACCTGGCCCTGAACGTCGTGATCCCGTTTTATCTGCTCTATTCCCGCTATCGGGGCCGCAAAGCAGACCCCAAAAAGTATCTGCCCTTTGTGTTTATTTCCGTGTTCTGGGCTATCGCCATCCACACGGTAACCGCCTTTCTCTATGCCGGGTTGAGCTCAAAACCATTCTGGAATTCATCGATTCTCGGAATCCGCTTTCTGGCATCGGCTTTCTCGGCCGGGCCGGCCTTTATCGCTGTCACCCTGTACTTCATCGACAAGCATTCGGATTTTAAAATCGAAGAAAATATCTTTCATAAATTAGGCTACATCATCACTGTCGCTGCGCAGATCAACCTGTTTCTGCTCGGCAGCGAGATATTCAAGGAGTTCTACCATCCCACGGCGCATTCTCACTCAGCCTATTATCTCTTCTTTGGTTATGAGGGCCACAATGCGCTCGTACCGTGGATATGGACCAGCATCATCCTGAACGTGCTGGCAACCGCCACCCTGACCATCCACAAGCTGCGCAGGAACAGACGCGTTTTTCTCGTCATGTGCCTTACCCTGTTCGTGGCGATCTGGATAGAAAAAGGCATGGGCCTGATCGTGCCAGGCTTTATTCCCTCTCAGTTGGGCGAAATCGTCGAGTATTTTCCCACCATGCCGGAAATCTTCATCACCCTCGGCATCTGGGCCCTCGGTCTGTTCGTCTTCACTTTTCTGGTAAAAATCGCCATTCCGATCGAACTCGGCTACCTGCATTTGAAACAGAGCAGTACGTCAACACAAGGAGTGGAACATGCGTAATTTTGTCCTGATCGTCTTCATCGTCTGCGCCGGTGTGGCGGTTTCTGCGGCGCAGACCAGCAATAAGAAAAAAGCCAAAAACTACAAGGGAGGCGAACGCACACTCACGCGTTTTTACAGCCTGCGCTCCTATGATGGCGCGCCGCCCGTGATTCCACATCCGGTCTTGCGCGAGAGTTATGGTGGCAAAAACTGCCTGCAATGTCATCAGAACGGCGACTACGTGCCGCAGTGGCAAGCCTATGCTCCCAAAACCCCGCATCCGGAACTGAGCAGCTGCCGGCAGTGCCACGTCAGCCAGGTTACCCAACGCACGCAAGTGGCGAATTTCTTCCTCGGCAAAAAAGCTGACCGCGCAAAGAGCAAACCCGCACTTGAGGGCCAGCCTTTGCTGATCCCACATGAGCTGTTCATGCGCAAGGACTGCCTGAGCTGCCACGCAGGCAATCATGCGGTCAAAGAAATTCGCACCACACACCCGGAACGCCTGAGCTGCCAACAATGCCACGTTGCACCGGAAGCACCAGCCGGACAGAACTAAGCGAAAAATCTTCTATTCCCGAGCGCGTCACATCGCCACGGCGGTGTGACGATGTCTCGAGGCGCCGCTTTCCCCGGGCTTCTGCGCACAACTTATTCGATCCTGTCAGGAATGAGCATTTCATCCATCCCCTTCAGCGACCACCGCAGAACACGCCGACTCTGTCTGCTAATTTTCAATCTCTCCTGCACATTTTCTGAACCGCAGAAGAACCAGGGCCACCAAGAAAAACGCGATGAATGCAAGTGCGCGGTGAGAATACGTTCGTAGTGCGCGCTTCAGCGCGCCCGGGAGCCAAAATGCCGGAATCCCCATGGTACAGGTGCGAATTTTCGGGGCAGGTGGCGTTTCGTTGCGCATGTGAATTGCCGCCGGAGCGGCTACAAGCCCGTCACACCGCAGGAGCGGTGCGACGAGAGGAACGTTCGTAGTGCGCGCTTCAGCGCGCCCGGAAGCCAAAGCGCCGGAAGTCCCATGGTACAGGTGCGGGTTTTCGGGGCAGGTGGTATTTCGTTGCGCTTGTGAGCTGCCGCCGGAGCGGCTACAAGCCCATCACACCGCAGGAGCGGTGCGACGAGAGGAAAAGCGCCGGAAGTCCCATGATACAGGTGCGGGTTTTCGGGGCAGGTGGTATTTCGTTGCGCTTGTGAGCTGCGCCGGAGCGGCAACAAGCCAGTAACACCGCAGGAGCGGTGTGACGAGAGGAAATCAACCCACACGATGTGGGCAAGAGCCATTTTTTTAATCATAAACTTCAAAAACAGGAGCTATCATGTTCCGGGCGTTTCTCTTCTCCTTGTTCTGCGCCCACAGCCTTTTCGCGCAGAACTATGATTTCAGTGCTGTCGATCGCCTGCTGCAGGATTCGCTGCAGACCGCCTTCAACGGCAACGTGCTGGTGCGCATCGAACAGAACGATAAGCTGATCTACCGATTTCAGGCAGGAAATATCGCCGAACAGACACGGCGTGCGATCGCCTCATGCACGAAATGGATTTCAGGAGCCGTGGTGCTGGCGCTGGCCGAGAAAGGCTATTTCAGCCTCGATGACAGCATCGGACAGTATCTGCCAGTTTTCAGCCAGAACGGAAAAGGCCATTTCACTATCCGGCAGGCATTTTCCATGACCTCCGGATTGTACAGCAATGACAGATACGAAACCGACTCCAACCTGACCCTTGCGCAGTCGGTCGATTCCATCGCGGCGAATGTCCCACTGCGCTTCAGCCCAGGCACCATGCTCGCTTACGACGGCAGCGGCATGCAGGTCATCGGCCGCCTTGCTGAAGTGGTCACCGGCAAAGACTGGGAGACGATCGCACGGGAACAAATCCTCGATAAGTGCGACATGACCGCGACGACGTACGATGTTTTTGGGGAAAATCCAGCCGTCGCCGGTGGCATTCGCAGTTCGGCACGGGATTATATGCAGTTTTTGCAGATGGTTTTACACGATGGCGAATACAATGGCGAACGCGTGTTGAGCTCTGCCTCGATCAGAGAAATGTTCACCAACCAGAGCGGTGATGCGCCGGTACTGTACAGCCCGTTCCAGCATGGACATCCAGACTATGCGTATGGCGTTGACACCTTGCGGTACGCATTCGGCAGTTGGATTTTTGCAGAAAACCCGGAGACGAAGACCGTAGAGGAAATCAGCAGCCCCGGTGCCTTCGGCAGCTATCCCTGGGTGGATCGCAAGCGCAATCTTACCGGGATCACCTTTACTTTCCTGCTCATCAATGGCCGCCGGGATCGGGACACACAGATGAAAATGATGCGTCTCGTGCGCGAGATCATCGACGGCACGACCGGAGTACGGGAAACAGGAAACAAACTGCCACAAGCCACAGCTCTGCTGGCCAATTATCCTAACCCGTTTTCAGCAGGGAACACAAGCACGACCACCATACGCTATCAGCTCACCAGTGCAGGCGACATCGGGCTGGCTATTTACGATCTCACCGGACGGCTGGTGCGTACGCTGGCCCGGGGCAGGCAAAACGCCGGAATATATACCGTGCGCTGGAATGGCCGCGACGCGTACGGCCAGGATGTAGCCGCAGGGGTTTATCTGTACAGGCTGAAAACTGACAGGCAGGTGCTGGTACGGAGGATGGTTCTGCTGCGGTAAACACAGGAGGGATTTGGCTAAGAAAAGATACCGTCTCGTTTCCTGTTTTCGCATGGGAATTGCCGCAGGAGCGGTGTGATGAGAGGAACGTTCGTAGTGCGCGCTTCAGCCCGCCCGGGAACTAAAATGCCTGAAGTCCCATGGTACAGGTGTGGGTTTTCGGGGCAGGTGGTATTTCGATGTGCTTGTGAGCTGCCGCTGGAGCGGCAACAAGCCAGTCACACTGCAGGAGCGGTGTGACGAGAGGAAGGTTTGTAGTGCGCGCTTCAGCCCGCCCGGGAACTAAAATGCCTGAAGTCCCATGGTACAGGTGCGGGTTTTCGGGGCAGGTGGTATTTCGATGCGCTTGTGAGCTGCCGCTGGAGCGGCAACAAAGCCGTCACAC
>WFTM01000440.1 GCA_015485525.1 Candidatus Zhuqueibacterota bacterium
CACTTTTTCTTCCGGCATGGGCACCTCGCGGTTGACGTGGTTCGGGATTTTGCAGCTCCGGGCATAAAAAAAGCTCTCGGTTATTCACTAACCCAAAGCTTTCGTATTCTGGAATGAAATGCCATCGCGCAACCCTGCTGCAGGCGATGCAGCCGGTTCGCGCAGGCCCCGAAATTGTTGCTGGTACTGCTGTCGTGGACTGTCCATGCGCATAGCGCTGTTTGGTAAAGATGCGATGACCCGCCTGCGGCTGTATCTTTAAAGCTCATGCCGCATTCTCAGTCAAAAATGGTTGCGAAAAACCGGAACATTTCTGAATGGACACACCCGGGAAATGCCGGCTGATGCTCCCGATCGATTTCATTATCAAAGCGGGATTATAGGCAATGCAGCCAAAAAATGCAAGAAATAACCCGCTGTGGCGGAAATTTTACTTTGCATCAGACCGCTGTCACCGGTTCCCGGCCGGACGGGGGACAGACAGGGCTGCAGAATATCCGTCCGGCAGTTTCCCTTTGCTTTTCAGGCTGGATTGGTTAGTTTGTTGCCTTTCTGCAATGCTATCAAACTCAGACAATCTGGAGCACAGCTTTTTTATGGAAAATACGACCCGGCGCGAGCCAACTCTCTTACAGGCATTAATTCCGGTTTTTTTTCTGGTCGGGATGCTGGCGTCCTCGGTATATCTTTTTGATGGTGATTCCTCGTACGGGCCAAACCAGATCGCCCTGATTCTCGCTGCTGCACTGGCCGCTGCGATCGGTATTCGCAACGGTTTTCGCTGGAAGGAGATCGAAGAAGGAATCGTCAAGGGCATCTCCTTGTCCCTCAACGCTGCCCTCATTTTGCTGGTCGTCGGCTCGCTGATCGGCACGTGGATTTTGTCCGGTATCGTGCCCAGTATGATCTACTACGGCCTGCACCTGATGAATCCATCGTTTTTCTATCCTGTCGCTGCTGTGGTCTGTGCGATCGTTGCTCTGGCAACCGGGAGTTCCTGGACCACGGCGAGCACCATCGGCATCGCTCTGATCGGCATTGCCGGTGCTCTCGGGCTGAATCTGGGCATCGCTGCCGGTGCCATAATTTCGGGCGCCTACTTTGGCGACAAGCTCTCGCCGCTTTCCGACACCACCAATCTGGCCCCGGCTATGGCAGGCACAGACCTGATCACCCACATCCGCCACATGCTCTGGACAACCATCCCAAGCATGATCATCGCACTGGTCTTGTACTCGGTTCTGGGATTTTTTCATATCCCATCGGGCAAAGTCAACGAACTGCAGCCGATTTTTGACGCTCTGGCCGGATCATTCACCATCGGCTGGTACCTGTTGATCCCGCCGGCGGTGGTCATCGCCATGGTGGTCAAGCGCATCCCCGCGCTGCCAGCCTTGCTGATCGGCGCTTTGCTCGGCGGTATTTCAGCGATGATTTTCCAGCAGAAGGCTGTGGCCGCCTATGTTGGGAATGCGGATTTGCCCCATATCGTCGTCCTGCTGAAAGGTTTCTGGATGGCCATGTTTCAGGAATATACGGCCAGCACGGGCAACGAGGCCATGGATGCACTGCTCTCCAGAGGGGGTATGGGCAGTATGCTCAACACCATCTGGCTGATCCTGTCTGCCATGACTTTTGGCGGGGTGATGGAAAAAACAAAGCTGCTCGAACGCCTGGCTGATTCCATCCTCAGCCTGGTATCCTCAACCGGCTCCCTGATTACCTCAACCCTGCTCACCAGCATCAGCACCAATATTTTGTCTGCTGATCAGTACATCTCCATCGTTCTGCCCGGCCGCATGTTCCGGCTGGAATACCAACGACGCGGTTTGCACCCGAAAAATCTCTCCCGCGCACTGGAAGATGCCGGTACCCTGACTTCGCCGATGATCCCGTGGAATACCTGCGGCGCATTCATGGCCACAGCCCTCGGCGTGCCGACCATGGTGTACCTGCCCTTTGTCTTCCTCGGCATCATCAACCCGTTGATCTCTGCGATTTATGGCTTTACCGGCTTTACGATCGAAAAATTAACTGAGGAAGAACTGGCAGAGATGCAGGAAATGAAGTGAGCCCCTCGTCACACCGTTCCGGCGGTGTGACGTCCCTCCAGTGGTATGACGCCCCGTTCCGTACACAAGCGAAATGTGATACCACCCAC
>WFTM01000441.1 GCA_015485525.1 Candidatus Zhuqueibacterota bacterium
CCGGCTGGGACCTCTGCCACAACAGTGCGATCATCCGATTCGATGCGATACTTTCGGAAAGGGATGCCGGTACTGCGGCATGATGAAAAAATGAACACGAGAATGCCCTCATAAACACCGTTGCTTTTGGAAAATCCGTATGAACGCAAAACTGATTCTGGAAGATGGTTCGATTTTTTTCGGCACCTCTTTTGGCAGCGAAAAATCCGTTGCCGGAGAGGTTGTTTTCAATACCGGTATGGTCGGCTATCCGGAAACTCTGACAGACCCATCCTATGCCGGACAAATTCTGGTGATGACCTACCCTCTGATCGGCAATTACGGCGTGCCCGGCGATGCTGTTGAAGAGGGACTGCATGCCTGGTTTGAGTCCGAGCGCGTACGCGTCACTGCGCTGGTGGTGTCTGAACTTTCCGGGAAATACAGCCACTGGAATGCGGAGCGTTCTCTCGATCAGTGGCTGAAAGAAAACGATGTTCCGGGTATTTACGGCATCGATACACGCATGATCACACAGAAGCTGCGCAGCCGGGGGACGGTGCTCGGCAAGGTCGTTTTTGGCGAAGAGTATATCGAGTTTCACGATCCGAATCAGGAAAACCTCGTTGCCGGTGTGAGCATCGATGAACCACAGATTTATGGCGAAGGCGACAAGCGCGTCGTGCTGCTGGATTGTGGCTGCAAATACAACATCGTGCGGTCGCTGGTGCAGCGCGGTGTGCAGGTCAAGCGCGTGCCGTGGAACTGGCCGCTGCAGGAAGAGGAGTTCGATGGTCTGGTTCTGTCCAACGGCCCCGGCGATCCTGTTCAGGTGCAGCAGGCGGCCGCAAACGTGCGTGCGGTTTTTGAGCGCGAAAAGCCGATCCTCGGCGTTTGCCTTGGAAACCAGTTACTGGCCATGGCAGCCGGTGCAACGACCTATAAGCTGAAATATGGCCACCGCAGCCAGAATCAGCCGTGTGTGCTGGTTGGCAGCAAGCGCTGTTTCATCACCTCGCAGAATCATGGCTATGCCATCAATGAGAATAGTTTGCCTGAAGGCTGGCTGCCCTGGTTTTTCAACGCCAATGATGGTACCAACGAAGGTATCCGGCATAAATCCAAGCCATTTATGAGCGTGCAGTTCCATCCGGAAGCGACACCGGGCCCGGTGGATACGGCATTTATTTTTGATGATTTCATCGCCATGCTCTGAGCCGGTCGATATCGATTTCGCCCGGAAATTTTACCCTGAACCGGGTGCAACGGAGCGCGGGGCCGGCGGCATAATTTTGGTCAACAGAGCTCTGGATGCGCAGCTGCAGCGGTGAGATACTGACAGGGCGTCCCGCGTCCGGCCACCACAACGGTGAAGCCGGATATCGGAAGTATGAGCGCAAAGAGTCAGCCGGCCTCTGCCTGAGTAGGGTGCGCGGGCAGAAATAACGAGAAATTACCTAACAAGACAAGCGGAAACAGCCACTGATGGAAAAGATCAACTCGGTCATCATTCTTGGAAGTTCAGCATTAAAAATCGGCGAGGCCGGTGAGTTCGATTACTCCGGCAGCCAGGCGATCAAGGCTTTGAAAGAGGAGGGCATCGAGACCATCCTGATCAATCCGAACATCGCGACGATACAGACCTCAGACCATCTTGCCTCCAAAGTTTATTTCCTGCCGGTAACTGCGGAATTCGTGGAAAAAGTGATTGCCCGCGAGCGTCCGGATGCCATTTTGCTCGGCTTTGGCGGGCAGACGGCGCTCAACTGTGGCCTTGAGCTGGCCAAGAAAAACGTCTTTGAAAAGTATAACGTCCGCGTTCTCGGAACGCAGGTTTCGGTGATCGAGGAAACCGAGGACAGGAAACTGTTCGCGGATAAACTGGCAGAAATCGACGTGAAGGTGCCGCGCAGTGTGGCTGTTACGGATGTCGAGCAGGCTGTTGAAGTAGCTGCCGAGATCGGCTACCCGGTGATGATCCGCATCGCTTTTGCCCTTGGCGGGCTGGGATCAGGCCTGTGCACGAACGAAGACGAGGTGCGCGAACTGGCGGAGAAGGCCTTTGCCTACACCAGTCAGATTCTCGTCGAGGAGTATCTGCAGGGCTGGAAAGAGATCGAATATGAGGTGGTGCGTGACAGCTACGATAACTGCATCACCGTGTGCAACATGGAAAATTTCGCTCCCATGGGCATCCACACCGGTGAGAGCATTCTGGTGGCACCGAGCCAGACCCTGAGCAACCATGAATATCATAAACTGCGCGAGATCGCCATCCGTGTGATCCGCCATCTGAAGATCGTCGGCGAGTGCAATATCCAGTACGCCCTGGATTCGAATTCGGACGATTACCGGGTTATCGAGGTCAATGCCCGGCTGTCGCGCAGCTCGGCGCTTGCCTCAAAGGCCACGGGCTATCCCCTGGCCTTTATCGCCGCCAAGCTGGCGCTGGGCTACAGCCTGGTCGATTTGAAAAACGCGATCACCAAAACCACGATGGCCTGCTTCGAGCCGGCCCTGGACTATATCGTCGTCAAAATTCCGCGCTGGGACCTGAAAAAATTCCGCATGGTGTCCAAACGCATCGGCTCGGGGATGAAGTCTGTGGGCGAGGTCATGGCGATCGGGCGCACGTTTGAGGAAACCCTGCAGAAGGCGTTGCGCATGCTCGAAATCGGTGTCAACGGGTTGGTCGGCAATGACAACATCACTTTTGATGACGTACGCACAGAGCTGCAAAACCCCACGGATGAACGCGTCTTTGCCATCATTCAGGCGATGCAGCAGGGGATGAGCGTGGATGAAATCCACCAGTTGACCCACATCGACCGCTGGTTCCTGCATAAAATTCACAATATTCTCGAAGTCTCCAATGAAATCGCCACCTACCGCGGAGGCATCTGTTCCAAAAAGAGCCTGCGTGCAGCCAAGCGTGCCGGTTTTTCTGATATCCAGATATCCAAGCTGCTGAATCTGCCCGAGAGTGAAGTGGCACAGATGCGCAGGAACTACGGTATCCTGCCGGTGGTCAAGCAGATCGACACGCTGGCTGCAGAGTATCCGGCGCGCACCAATTTTCTCTACCTCACCTACAATGGCCAGCACAACGATCTCACTGCCTCGGGCAAAAAGACGGTGCTGGTACTCGGCTCCGGAGTGTACCGCATCGGCAGCTCGGTGGAGTTTGACTGGTGCTGTGTCAACGCAGTGAAGACGCTGGAGCAGCTCGGCTATCACACCATCATGGTCAACTATAACCCCGAGACGGTGAGCACCGATTATGACGAATGCGACCGGCTCTATTTCGAAGAGCTGACGTTTGAAACCATCGTCGATATCTACCACAAGGAGCAGGCCATGGGTGTGCTCGTCTCCATGGGCGGCCAGACGCCCAACAACCTGGCGTTGCGGCTGCACAAAGCCGGGATCAATGTGCTGGGCACCTCCCCGGAAGATATCGACCGGGCGGAAGACAGGCACAAATTTTCCTCCCTGCTCGATGAGCTCGGCATCGACCAGCCGGAGTGGCGCGAGCTGAGCTCGATTGAGGAGGCGAAAAAATTCGCCGAGGATGTCAGCTATCCGGTGCTGGTGCGGCCTTCGTATGTGCTCAGCGGCTCGGCCATGGCGGTTGCCTCCAATGATGCGGAGTTAGAGCGTTTCCTGGCCAAAGCTACGGATATTTCGCAGGAGCACCCCATCGTTATCAGCAAGTTTGTCGAGAATGCCAAGGAAGTCGAATTCGATGGCGTGGCACGGAACGGCGAGCTGCTCTGTTATGCGATTTCCGAACACGTGGAAAATGCCGGCGTCCACTCGGGCGACGCTACGCTGGTGCTGCCGCCGCAGCGCATTTTCATCGAAACCACGCGGCAGATCCGCAGTACCGCACGGCGCATCGCCGCGGCGTTGAATATCACCGGGCCGTTTAATATTCAGTTTATCGCCAAAGAAAATCGCGTGCGCGTCATCGAGCTCAACCTGCGCGCCTCGCGCAGCTTCCCCTTTGTCTCAAAGGTGTATCGCGTCAATTTTATCGACTATGCCACGCGGGCGATCATGGGAGCACCCACCGAGCCGCTGGACCGCTCCTTTTTCGAGCTCGAGTATGTCGGCGTCAAGGCACCGCAGTTTTCCTTCA
>WFTM01000442.1 GCA_015485525.1 Candidatus Zhuqueibacterota bacterium
AAGCTGTGGTCGCAGCCCTGGGGCATGAGGACGAGGGCGTGCGTATCGCTGCAAGCCGGGCCCTTGTGCACAGCAACCATGAAAGTGCAGCATCTGAACTGGTAAAAACCCTGCCCGACCTGCGCAACGATCGCGAGCTGCAGGCCTGGGAACAGGCACTGATGCTACTGCCGCTGAGGGCGGAAAAACTGCTGGCAGGGTTTGCTGAGCTGCCTGCTTCTGCACGCATCGTGCTTCTGCGCGTGGCGCAAAAACGCGGCATGAGCGAGGCCGCAGTCCCGGCACGGGAATCCCTGGACGCGGGAAATGCAGCCCTGCGTCGCACCGCTGCCATGGCCTGGTTTGAACTCATGCCTGTCGGCGACATCCCGGCGGCGGTGCGCTTTGCAGTGGCAGCAGACAGACGCCTGCAGAGGGACCTCATCCGGGTGTTGAAAAAACGCCTCGTTGATCCGCAGGCAGCCCGGCAAATCGATAGCGAGCTGGCGCAGGTGTTGGACGAGGGCGAACCTTTTGAGCGCTCTGCTGCACTGCGGCTGGCAGCCCGGCTCGGCGGCAGCCAGTCACTTCAGCAGGTGATCGACCTGGCGCAGGAACCGGATACCCCGACGTACGCAGCTGCTGTGCGCGCCCTGTCTGCCTGGCATGACTCCCGGGCCTTGCCGGCGGTGCTGCACATCGCGCAGACCGAGGACAACCCCGCCCTGCAGACCCTGGCCATCCGCGCTGTGGTGCGTTTGCTGTCGATCGACAAAGAAATCGAACCGGCGGAAAAAATTCTCCTGCTCGAAAAGGCTGTGGCAGCGGCGCACGCAACTACAGAAAAAAAGCAGGCGCTCGCTGCCGCAGGCGAGGTGCCGGCGCGCTACAGTCTCGCTTTCATCACCCGCTATTTTTCCGACCCTGAGCTCGCCCTCACCGCAGCGCAGACAGCTCTGCGGGTGCTGCAAAAGCAGGGACTGGCTGCTGAGCCGGCGCGTGCCATACTCGCCCCTGCCCTGCCCGATTCCATCCGCCGCGTATTCGACAACCAGCAGGCGCTGCTGTTATTGAATGAGCCGCCGCAGGGTTTTCAGCCTCTGTTCAATGGCGCGGACTTTACCGGCTGGCTGCCTGAACCGGCGACATCCTGGCAGGCCGGGGACGGGCTGCTGCGCTTTTCCGGTACACGCGGCCGGTTGGTGACGGAGCAGAAGTACCGCAATTTCGAGCTGCTGCTGGACTGGCAGATCAGCCGGGATGGCAGTGCAGAACTGGAGCCCGGAGACAGTCTGAAAATCATTCTCGGCCGGCCGGATCAGGCTGGCGAAATCCTGCTGCCCGGTTCCGGGAAGGTCCTGCCGCGGTTGCGCTCTGCCCAGCCAGCGGGTGAATGGAACACACTGCGCGTACAACGGCAAAACGGCACCGTGCGCGCGTGGTTGAATGACATCGAGCTTGTGGAAGGCGGCGTGAGTGTGGTCGCAGATAGCCTGCCCTCAGCAATCACCCTGAGGGCCACCGGGCCGGTGACTTTGCGCAGTCTTTTCCTGCGCGAGCTGCCTGATCAGCCTGCAAAATTTTCCGGCAAGCTGTTCAACGGCACAGACCTGAGCGGCTGGCACGAGGTGAGCGAGCAGCCCGGTAACTGGCACGTCGCTGATGGTATTCTGTTCACTGAAGGGAGCGGGGGCGGCTGGCTGGCTACGCGACGCGAGTTCAGCGACTTTCGGCTCGAGCTGGAATTCCGTCTGCCCGAGGGCGGCAACAGCGGGGTTTTTCTGCGTGCGCCGCTGCAGGGTAATCCGGCTTATCAGGGATTGGAAATTCAGATTCTGGATGATTATGCAGAAAAATACGCCGAGCTGAAACCGTGGCAGTACACCGGCAGCATCTACGCCCTGCAGGCGCCCGCGCTGCGGGTCAGCCAAAAGGCAGGAGTGTGGCAGAAAATGGTTATCGAGTGCCACGGCCCGCGCATCCGGGTGCAGCTCAACGGCACGCAGATCATCGATGCGGATTTGATCGACTACATGCACAAAGCGGCTGCGCATCCCGGAGTGAAACGGCGCCGGGGTTTTATCGGATTGCAGAACCACGGCTCGCGTATGGAGTTCAGAAATATTTTTTTGACCGAGTTGCCGTGAAAGACAGTGGCAGTGGGTGAAATATAAGGCTCTCAGTTTGTCTTGTACCGCGACATTCATGTCGCGCGGCACGATACGTTCCGTAATCCAGCATACTCTTGGAAAGATAGTAGAGACGCAGCATAAA
>WFTM01000443.1 GCA_015485525.1 Candidatus Zhuqueibacterota bacterium
ACTTCGACGGTATCGCCTGCGTGCACAGGCTCGTCCGGCCCGGAGGCGATTTCACCGGAAAGATGGTGTCGCGTTTGAAACGAGGTCAGACCATCGGACTGAAAATTGGGCCCGGCAAGGCCGGCATAATCGCGGGCGAGGAATCCTGAATGGAAGGGATAGGCCCCGGGATACTGCACCGCACCCTGCACATACACGCTGTCACGAATCGAGGGGATGGAGATAATATCGCCGTCCTGCAGAACATGGCCATGTGCGGAGCCGTTCGCAGAGTCTTTGGGCGCGAACAGCCTGAAAATGCTGGTTGCCCCTTGTTCAGCACCGGAACGTTTGAGTACCGCGTTGCGCAGGTCCTGATTGCGGGAAATAGTAGCGACACGCATGAGCAGGTCTTCGGCAGTCTCACCGGGTCTGGCGTAGTGGATGCCGCGGTTGCTGAACCGGCCTTCGATGGTAACTTTCGGCAGAGTCGGGCCGGCTTGTTTGATAAAAATCACATCGCCATCGAGCAGAAAAGGGTTGGCGTCGAGATCACCATTGCGCATGTAGTTGCTGAAATCGATACTCAGTGTTGCTCCGCTGTGCCGGCGTATCTGTATGGCGTAGTAGTCTGCTGCAGCGCTCAGCCCACCGGCCGCAGCAATGGCATCGCTGAGACGGTTGATGTGCTGCACGGTGTAAATCCCCGGCAGGTTTACCGCACCGATGACGTGCACGCGGAAATACCGCAGCCCGACCAGGGAAATCTGCAGCTTACCGCTGACGTATTTTTCCCGGCTGTGCCTGTCGAGCTCACGTTGCATCTCTGCCAGGGTTTTGCCGGCAACCGGGAACATGCCCAGACTGGGCACGATCAATTTGCCTTCTGCGGTTATCTGGGTGAGGAAATCCTCTTCGAGCAGCGGAAAGATGGAGATGAGAAAGCGATCCCCCGCACCAACAACATACTGCTCAGGGTCGATGGGATGCTCCAGAACCAGGGCATCTGCAGCCGGTTCCAGTTTGGGGAGTGCCTGTTGGGGTTTTTCTTTTTGTTGCTTCTGAACCTGATTGAACAGCGGCAGCGGAGTTTGCTTCTGCGTCTGTGCTGAAACGGCAGAGCCTACCACCAGTGCCGGAATGGTTAAAAGGATAAGTGATCTCATCAGCTTTCAGGGCTATGGGTCAAAGATAATGAGCAGCCAGGGAATATCGTGCGTGCTAGCGGGGCAGGATGACGGTGACCGAACTATCAAGAGAAAGAGCCGGTTTGGTCTTGAGCTGAAACTCTTCAGACTTTCGGATATCTCCGCGTGCACCACACATGCGGAATATCCGGCTCAGGCCAAACCGGCCTGCGAAGTGCTGATCAATGGGAGTGGTTCGAAGGCTGATAGGTGTTGGTTCCGCACCCCAGCCTGACGATTTTGTCTTCGAACTGTTTGGCCATTTTCTGTGTCGCGTTACGGGTATCGACGACGAGCTTGGAGTTTTGAACGATAAACTCGAAATCATACGCGTCGTGATCCGTGGCTATGACGACACAATCCGTATCCTGCAGAAGCTCCCTGGTAATGGTCTGTGATTCGTAAACCTTGCCGTTAACCGGCAGTTGCGGCACCCACGGATCGTTGTAGATCAGGTTCCGGGCTCCGCGTGCGTGCAACAGCTCCATCACCTTGATGGCCGGAGAGTTGCGCGTGTCATCGACGTTTTTCTTGAACGCAACGCCGAGGATGAGAAATCGCGATGATGCGATGGCGCCACCGTGTGTCGATAGTGATCTGATGATCAGGTCGAGCACATAGTAGGGCATGTTTTCGTTGGTCTCTGCTGCCAGCTCGATGAAGTTGGTGTGAAAATCGTACTCCTTTGCCTTCCAGGAAAGATAGTACGGATCGACCAGAATGCAGTGTCCGCCGATACCCGGCCCCGGGAAGAACGGCATGAAACCAAAAGGCTTTGTCGCCGCGGCCTGTACCACTTCCCAGATATCGATACCATCCATGCGATCGCAGAGCTGCGCCAGCTCGTTGAGCAAGGCGATGTTGACACTGCGGAAGATATTCTCGAGCAGCTTGGTCATCTCTGCCGCTTTCGGGCTGGAGAGCGGCACAACTGTCGAGATGATCTTTTCCGAAATCGCTACGGTCAGCTCAGTACATTTCTGCGTGACACCACCGACAACGACCGGCGTGTTGGATGTGGTGAATTTTTTATTTCCCGGATCGATGCGTTCCGGGGAGAACGCCAGAAAGATATCCTCGCCGACCTTGAGTCCCCCCTCTTCGAGGATAGGCTGCAGCAGTTTTTCCGTGGTTTCCGGATAGGTCGTGCTTTTGAGTATGATCAACTGGTCCCGCCGCAGGCCGGAGAAAATGCCATTGGCAGCATCGACGATATAGGATACATCCGGTTCCTTGTTCGGCGTAAAGGGCGTCGGGACACAGATATAGATAACGTCGAGATCCGAAATATTGTCATAGTTCGCTTCGGCTTTGAAAAGCCCATCGCTGACGACGCCTCTGAGCAAGTCGCTATCGACGTCATCGATGTAGTTTTCTCCCGAGTTGATTTTCTCGACTTTGGTGGTGTCGTTGTCGATGCCCAAAACAGAAAAGCCGGCCTTTGCATATTCCACAGCCAGCGGTAATCCCACATAACCGAGGCCGATGATACCGATGCGTGCGGTATTGTCGGCGATACGCCCCGATAAGCTCACGATGTCACTCCTTTTGCTGTAAGTCAAATAGTTGTTGTGCTTGTGATGACGCTCCTGCGGGTCAGGGGGTGCCCTGCCTCACATTTGACCATGTGTGCCCGGACGAGATATCTCACTATATATGAACAGTAAAGTTCTTTTGCTGAAGAACGGATATGAATTATTCCAGATTTTTGTAATTCTGGCGGTAATATTCGAGATATTCTCCGCTTTTGAGCTTTTCCCACCACCAGCGGTTTTGCACATACCAGTTGATCGTCTCTTCCATGGCAGCTTCAAAAGCATGTTTCGGCTGCCAGCCCATCGCGTTGATCTTGCTGCAATCCACAGAATATCTGCGGTCGTGGCCAAGGCGGTCCTCAACATGCGTCATCAGCGATCTCGGCTTTCCTAATGTGCTCAGAATCAACTCGGTGATGAACAGATTCGTGCGCTCATTGCCTCCGCCGATGTTGTACACCTCGCCATGTGTGCCTTTCTGAGTGAGAAAATCGATAGCGTCGCAGTGATCATCCACATAAATCCAGTCGCGGACATTCATGCCATCGCCATAAATCGGCAGCGGTTTATCTTCCAGGGCATTGGTGACAAAGAGCGGGATAAGTTTTTCCGGGAATTGTCGCGGCCCGAAGTTGTTGGAACAGCGCGTGATGATCACCGGCACGTCATAGGTGACAAAGTAGGAGTACGCCAGCCGGTCTGCCCCCGCCTTGGAGGCGGAGTAAGGACTCGAAGGCATCAGGGGATCGTCTTCCTTGAAAGAACCATCCTCGGTGCTGCCGTACACTTCATCTGTGCTGATCTGAACGAAGAGCTTGCTGCCATGACGACGGGCCGCTTCGAGCAGCACAAAGGTCCCGAAAACATCGGTGCGGATGAAATCATCCGGCTGTCCGATGGAACGATCGACGTGACTTTCAGCCGCGAAGTTGATGATATAGTCGGCTTCAGGAACCAGGGAGTTGACCAGCTCCTCATCGCAGATATCACCCTTGACAAATGAATAACGCGGGTCATCTTCGATCTCTTTGAGATTGTCCGGATTGCCGGCATACGTCAGCTTGTCGAGGTTGATGATCCGGATATCATCATATTTTTTCAGCATGTAGCGGATGTAGTTCGAACCGATAAAACCGGCTCCGCCGGTGACAAGGTAGGTGCTCATGGTGAAATGTTCTCCTGAAACCTGAAAAATGTGCTGTCCTGCTG
>WFTM01000444.1 GCA_015485525.1 Candidatus Zhuqueibacterota bacterium
ACATAGCGCCATCGCGGCGTCATGTGAGAAAAACGATGACCCGCTGCCCCGACTTTTACGACTCTTCTGCTTTTTTCGAGCTTCGTGGCCTTTGTGATGCAACCCGGCTTCAGCTCAAAGCTGTGAGTTTTGCCTGCTGCTTTTTGTTCTAATAATCGATCGCTCAGGTGAGGTTGCAGCCTCTCATGCTGCGTTGTGAATTTTTCGTCTCAACACCACCGGCAGATACGCTCTGGCCCGGCGCAGGCACGAATCGCAAAAAATACTGAATCTGGCCTGGAGAAGCAAATCAATTCTCGGACGCGCTGTCCGGCGGCTCACCCGATGTGTGCTCCCTCTGTTCCCATTCGGCCAACTTCCGGCGCTTTCGCCGCTGCACCATGAGAAAGGCGGCAAAAAACAACAGCACGATCACCAGCCACAGCCAGTATTCAAAATCGACGAGAAAGGTGTAGCGGTATTTTTTTTCGAGCCATGTCCTCCAGTCCTGTTCGAAACGCTGTGTGGAAACAGCGAACGTCTTCTGAAAGGCACGCTCGAAATTACGCTCCCTGCGCACATTCTGCAGCAGTGCGGAGAGCGCCGTATGCCCATAGGTTTCGACGAGATAACTGATTGCCGAGAAAGCCTGCTGGTAAGCGAGGTGCGCCTGAAACTGCTCGAAGGCGAACATGGCGTCGATCTGCTGTAAAGGGATGAGCTGGTCGCTGAAACGCGCATGCGCGATCTCCCGACCGTCTGCGTACTCGGTTTCTCCGGAGATGTAGATCGCAAGGCCTTCATTCAGCCAGCGCGGCAGGGTTGCGTTGTTGGTGGCTATGCCAACGAGGATATGCACGAGCTCGTGGGTGAGCAGAGTACGCGGGCGGTTGTTCGATCGGAACCAGCGCGGGCTTTTAACGATGATGATCTGTTTGCGGGCATCGGCAACAGCCTCGCCCCAGTGTGGAATGGCACCTCCGGTCAGACGATTAAAACTGATTCGCGAAGGCGCGATGTAAATTCCGATCGGAGAGGTCGGCTTGATGCCAAGCTCAGAACTCAGAGAAGGGAACTCTTTTTCAAGGATGGTCAAAATCGTGCGCGCATTGACAGAGTCCCCTTTCTGATAGTACACGGAAAACACCGCGGAAGACAGTGTCTGCCACGGTGATCGTGTACTTTGAGCCTGGCCGTGCGCTGCCGGCATCAGCGAGGCCAGCAGCACCAGTAGCAAAATCAGCATCGCTATCCTTGCATGGCCTGACTGAGGTCTTCAATCAGGTCGTCCGCATCTTCCACTCCTACCGACAAACGGATCAAGCCGTCGGTCAGGCCAATTTTTTCACGCATCTCTTTCGGCACGCTGGCATGGGTCATCGAAGCGGGGTGGCAAACCAGACTTTCTACTCCCCCGAGGCTCTCGGCCAGCGTGAACAAACGCATTTTCTGCAGGATGGCTCGCGCTCTCTCAAAGCTTTCAACGATAAAAGTGACCATCCCGCCCGAGCCGAACTCCTCATAGGGTGTCAGATGCTGCCGCTGTGCCAGCTCATACTGAGGGTGTGAGGGCAGCCCCGGATAGATCACCTGCTCGATATCATCGCGCTCGATGAGATATTCGGCGATTTTCTGCGCGTTACGGCCATGCGCCTGCATGCGCAGCCCCAGAGTTTTGGTCGCACGCAATACCAGCCAGGCATCAAAAGGGCTGGGCACGGCACCGACAGCGTTTTGCAGATAACGCAGTTTTTCTGCAACCTCATCATCGTTCGTCAACACGATACCTCCGACCACATCGCTGTGGCCGTTGAGATATTTGGTCATGCTGTGCATGGAAATATCTGCACCCAGTTCAAGCGGTCGCTGAAAGTACGGGCTGAGGAACGTATTGTCCACAGCGAGCAGAATACCACGTTCACGGCACACATCAGCAATTGCACGAATATCGGAAAGCACGAGCAAAGGGTTCGTCGGCGTTTCGATGAAAACCATCCGCGTTTCCGGCCGCAGGGCAGCGACGACATTTTCGACGGCGCTGGTATCCACCCAGCTCATCTGCAAGCCGAATTTACCCATAACCTGGGTAAAAAAGCGGTAGGTGCCGCCATATACATTTTCTGTGGCAACGATGTGATCCCCCTTTTCAAAAAGCTGAGCGATAGTACTGGTGGCAGCGAGACCGCTCGAGAAGGCAATGCCATGTGCCGCACTCTCCAGCGTGGCGATATTTTTTTCCAGTGCCTCACGCGTCGGGTTCTGCGTCCGGCCATATTCATAGCCTGTGTGTTCGCCCGGCCCGCTCTGCGCGTACGTCGAGGTCTGAAATATCGGTGTGATCACCGCTCCGGTGACTTTTTCGTGCTCCTGCCCGGCATGGACGGCGTCGGTTGAAAATCCCATGGATGAACTCCTCTCAGGTTACGATAAAAGAAATGATGTCGGACTTGGTGATCAGACCGATAACGGTACCGTCCTGTTCGACCAGGATCGCAGGCACTTTGCGGGCAAAGAGCTCCTTGGCCTGCTCAATGGTGTCGTTCGGGTTGAGCACCGGAAATGGCTCGTCCATGATATCGCGCACAGCGCCCCCCAGCAGACTCTGATCTTCCAGAATTTTTGCCATCACCGAGCTCTCTTCCAGCCCGCCGACAGGACGCTGACCGTCGAAGATCGGCATCTGCGAGATGTTGTGTTCTTTCATCAATTCCAGGGCTTTGGTAACAGGAGCATCCTGCGCCAGGCTGATCAGTTGCGGCAGCCTGCTGTCTTTGATTTTCAGTACCTCACCAATCGTCACCCGTTCGATTTCGAGAAAACGGTTTTCACGCATCCACTCGTCATTATAAAACTTCGACAGGTAGCGCTCGCCGGTATCAGGCAACAGCACGACGACGGTTTTATCCGCCGGCAGATCACGCGCCACACGCAGGGCAACCGCAGCAGCCAGTCCGCAGGAGCCGCCAACCAGCAACCCTTCCTCGCTTGCCAGCCTGCGCGCCGTGAGAAAACATTCCTTGTCATCGATATCGATCACCTCATCGATGACGCTGAAATCCATCGTCCCGGGAATGATGTCCTCGCCGACACCTTCTACCTTGTAAGGCCGGGCCTCGATGAGTTTTTTCGTATAAAAATATTCCTTCAAAATCGATCCGACCGGGTCTGCGCCCACGACCTTGATATTCGGGTTCTTTTCCTTGAGATATTTTGCCGTACCGCTTATCGTGCCGCCCGTGCCCATACCTGCAACAAAATAATCGATATTGCCGCCGGTCTGTTCCCAAATTTCCGGGCCCGTAGTGTGGTAGTGCGCGATCGGGTTATCCGGGTTGAAATACTGATTGGCGAGAATCGCATTGGGGTTATCACGCACGAGTTTTTTGGCTACTTCGTAATAGCTTTCCGGAGAATCAGCCGGCACATGTGTCGGGCAGACGATGACATCCGCACCATAAGCTTTGAGCAGGCGGACTTTCTCGCTGCTCATCTTGTCCGGCATGGTGAAAATCGCCTTATAGCCGCGCACCGCCGCGATCAGCGCTAATCCGGCGCCCGTGTTGCCGGAGGTCGCTTCCACGATCATCCCCCCTGGCTTCAGGGAGCCATCTTTCTCCGCCGCATCGATGATCGACCGTGCAATACGGTCTTTGACCGAGCCACCCGGATTGAAATATTCCACTTTTGCCAGCACCCGCGCCTGTATGCCGCGCGTAACCTTGTTGAGCTCAATTAAAGGGGTGTCCCCGATAGTCTCGATGATGGACGAGTAGATTTTTTTCTGCATTATCCTCTTCTCCAAAAAATGAATTTAAAAAGGCCGCTGCGCGGGTGCACAGTGGCCTGCAATTGCTACACGCTGCGTTTGCTGTACTCGCTCACAGCCGCAGGAACACAGCCGGGATGCAGCTATGCTGTAAAATCATAAAACGGAACACTCACTCGATACTGTCGATAATCTGATTGACCAGGCTGAGAAGAACTTTTTTCGTACTCACCGGGTCTGTCACATCGCAAAAAGTGAAAGAACCATTTTTATCGACAGGCAGCCCTTCGGCAAATGCTTTCGGCAACGCAGGGCGTTTTTTCGCCGTGTGCGCCGCAACAACGACTGTGGTATCAAACTGGCTGGTAAAATAATCGGTTACGCGTTGAATTTTGCGAAATGAGTCAGCATCCCCCCAGCGGAACAGCACGATGTAGCCGAGTATTTTACTCGAGATCAAATCCCAGGACAGATCACTCTCGCCCATGTCCGGAAAGACGATGCCGTACAGGTGCAAAACCAGCTCGTCGTTGATGGTATATTCACCAAAGGTTATCTGCTCATTAACGGCATTGACAGAGTCCGCACAGGACTGAATAAACTGCTTCTTATCATCCGGGTGCGGTGCGACAACAGCTATCTCACCTATTCTCATGGCTTCCGGGTGTCCTGGCTAAGCTGTTAATATCGGAAAGAAGTTTCTCTTTTACAATCATGAGTTCGCTTTTGTTGAGATAGATTTTTCGTTGCCGCGCGCCAAATCCGCTACGCCGCTCCTGCCGGCGTCTGTCGCCACGCCTGCGGTCCTGCTTGCGCCTTTCCAGCGCTTCCAGCCGTGCGTTATTACTCTTGTTCAACATGCTGGAAAAAGCCTCGACGAGCTGGTTGCCGTCCTCCGAATGGCCATTTTTTGCGCCACGCTTGGAAAAATGCTCGAGAACCTGCGGCCGGGGTTTGTCCTGCAAATCCGGTGCTTCGCGGATATAGCCCTTCTCGTACAAAGACTTCAGCAGCCTCAGAGACTTGATATCATCAAACGTGCTTTCCTCGATGACATCGATCAGGCGCTTGCTGCCGTTGAGCAGCTCGAATACCTGACGTTCGTCCTTCTTAATCGTCTGATCCGGTTGCGCATCCGAGGCGATGATGACCGAATGCAGCGAAGGCAGCTCTGCCGTCAGTTGTTTCCAGCGGTACAGCCGTGTGATGCCTTCGGAAATCAGCTCCTGCGTTGTCTCAAAAATTTGTTTCGGGCCTTCGTGCTTTTGCATGTCCACTGCAAACTGGCCATCGGTCCAGGTAAAAAGACGCAGCAGAGCTTTTTTCGGTTCGAGGGTTCCGAGTTGTGCATCCAGGACTTCTCCGTCGGTGACAAAGACCCGGCCTTCAGCCCCGGCTCTGTTCATACGGATCACACCGCTCTTCTTGCCGACTTCGAGCGTCTGAAGCAAATCGACCAAACTCATCTCAGCCAACGAACCGCTGAAACCACGGATTGCAACCGGCTCTTCAGGCTCAACCTGCTCAGCCTCGCGCAGGAGAATCTCTATCCGCGCTATCGCCTCTTCGATATCAAACGGCTTGAGCAAAAATTCATCGATCTCCATTTCGAGCAGATTGACGCGGTCATCCACGGTTCGCGGTGACCCGCTGAGCACGAAAGGGATTGTTCTGTCCTTTTGTTCGGTTTTGATCAGGGAGATGATTTCGGAAAGGTTGAGCTCCGGCAGGCGAACCTCAAGCAGGATGAGATCTGGAGAAAAGGATTCAAGCAGGGCCATGACCTCGCCGCCATTCTGCGCCACACGGACCTCATAACCGGCGACGATCAGAGCTTTGCGCAGCTCCTTGATGTCATACTCGAAATTGTCGGCAATCACTATTTTTTTTCGTGTCATGGCGGTCTGTCGCTATCCTGTCGTAACGCCTGCAACCGGCCTTCAATCAGCCAGCCAGCGCTGCAGATAGTCCTGCTGCCCGAATGCGCTCATAAACTGCGTCAGGCTGGTCTGATCGGTGAGATCCACATAAGCAATCAGATCATCAGCCTCAGCCTGGATCATATCCCGAATCGTTTCCGGGGCGAGATTTTTTTCCCGGGAGGCTTTCAAGACAGCCACGGCAAAGGGCTTGTCATAGGCTGTTTTCAAAGCTTTATACAAATATTGAAAATAATCCAGATTTTCTCGCGTGGTCGCTTCGATCAGCAGGACATAGCCAGCGAAACCCGCCCCCAGCGTGTCGATCAAGCGCGTAAACTGCTGGTCACTGGACACACCGACGATTTTTGCTCCCGAACCATCAGCAAGGTCATGCTCACCGATACCAAGATAACTGCCGGCTTCGGCCTTGAGCCGGATAACGCTGTTTCCCTTCGACAGAGCAGCGACAAAACCATGTATGCCACCCGGATTTCTTCCCAGTATGACGATCTTTCCTGGTGTACTTTCAGCAAAGCCAACCAACCGCGCAAGGCTTTCGGTGATCTTTGCGTCGCTCTGCCCATCAAAAGCCCTGCCCGGGCTTGCAGGCGTGCGCAAAGCTTCATCCGCCGGGATGAGATGATCGAGGTCCGGGAATTCCGCGCGGGGCTTCTCTTTCGCTTTGCTCTCCTTCTCAACAGGCTCCAGCCCCTGGCGGGCGGGCGGAATATCGTAAATACGCTCCCGCGGCGGTGAAATATCCTGCTCCGCAGCCGGCGGCTGCTCCTGCAACGGGGTGATCTCCGGAATCGTTACCGGCCGTTTTGGCGCATCGTCACGAGGCGCCGGCGCAACCGGTTTTGTTGCAGGCGGTTCTTTTTTGTCTCCGGGACGACCATAACTGCGCAAGGGGAAGGTAAACTGAGTGTTTTTTTCCAGCTTCTTCCCGAATGTATTCGGCGAGCTTTTGGCTTTAAGCGTCTCCTTGCTGAGTGGATTGACAAAAGATTTCTGAACATCACCGGCATCGTCGAGAGACGGCGCAGGAGGCAGCTCAGCCCTTTCCTCCCTCTCTGGTTCGCTTCCCGCCATCGGTTCGCTCCGGGGCTCCGGCTGCAGTTGTGACGCGGACTGGTGCGTTGCTTCACCGTAAACGGGCGGTGGGGCGGGGTCTTCCTCAGCGCCGGCTTCCTGAAACTTGGCAAGCGCTTCGAGGATATCGAGATCCGGTGCAATTTCCCGCGAAGCCATGGGTTCCGGCACGCTGCTTCTTTCATCCGTGGTCAGCTCGGCGGATAGTTGCGCGGGGGGATCAGTATGAAAAACTTCAAGGCCCGGCTCTGCCTGCTCCGCGTCGCTCACAGGCGCATCTTCGGTCAACAGTGCCTGCATTTCCGGTGAATCGAGCAGAAAATCACCCGCATCTTCCTGCGCTGCCTCTGCCGGTTCAGACTCTGTTTTGGATTCGATACCATTGCCATTCACCTCTTCCCGGATTTCAGGCAGTGAGGGGTCGTGAGGCCGGTGGGGACGCTCCTCTGTCTTTTCTTCCTGCTCTTCAGGCCGGGCAGCAGTATCACCCGGCACCTGCGTTTCTTCCGGCAGGGGTGGAAAGTCGTCGTGTTCAAACTCAGATTCATACTCAGACGATCCATTGGCAAAAGTGATGCTGTCAGAAGCAGGAGAGTCGATGAAATTCTGGAACATGCTGGCTGCGTCATCTTCGCCGGCACTGCTGTCATCAGCCTCATCGCGAACACTGCCGCGAATTTTGATTTCCGGAGCTGCAGAGTCCGAGGCTTTTCCCGGGGCGATGAACCCCTGCTGATACAGGCGTACGAGCTTCTTCAATGTTTTCAGATCATCATAGATGCTTTCATCGATGAGCTTCATGATATCTCTGCGGCCATCGATGAGCGTGATCAGTTTCGCAACATCAGGGGAGAGTTCTTTCTGCCGCAGAATCTGCTTGAAGCGATCGGTGAGAACGAAAGTGGTCTCAGGGGAGGGGAGTTCATGAAATAAGCTCTCACGCTCTTCCATCCTCTTGAATCCCTGCAGCAGCAAGCCAAGGTTGCTGACAGAAATGGTATCCTGAACATCGACCTTTTTAAACGTCATGATGAAATGGCCGCTTTTCCACGGCAACATCTGGTACACAGCCTTTTCTGCCTTTAATGTTCCAATAGAGGCATGCACCACAGCGCCGTCACGAAAATAGATTTCGCCATTCCGGTTGTGTTCATTATAAACATTCAAAACCCCGGACTTGCGTTCAACACCAAAATTTTCGATCAGGTCGATAACGCTGTGCTCTTCCAGCCTGCCAGCGAGCTTTTTCACCTCACCGCCTTCGCGGCCCTGCACGCGTTGCAAACGCCGTAAAATCATGCGTATGCGGGCGATCACCTCCTTGACGTGCAGGGGCTTGATCATGTAATCTTTGACACCGCCACGCAGACTGCGCACCCGGTCCTGTATCTCCCGGCGGTTGGTGAGAAACATGATCGGGATCGCAGCTGAATCAGGAGATTCTTTTAATTTTTCCAGGAGTTGAAAGCCGTCCATATCCGGCAGGCTTACTTCGGAGAGGATGATATCCGGCGGGTCCTGTGCGATGGTCTCCAGCGCCTGCATGCCGTCAGATGCAGTCATGACATCAAAGCCGGAGGATTCCAGGCTGTCACGCAATATTTGCAGATTTTTCGGGTCTGCATCGATGACAAGGATGCTGGGATTTTCCATACGTTTTATCGCTGGGGTTAGGACACAGTGAGGCTAATTTCACGCAAAGTATCTCTAAAGTACGCGAAAAAAGGTCACCAGTCAAGTGAAATTTTGGTGTTTAAATTGAATAGAAATAGGGAAGAAGAGCAGAGGGTATCCACCGCGCCAGGGTATAAAAAGAGGATGTCGGGCAAAGCCTTATTCAGGCTTCACCCGTTTTTTTAAAGACTGCGCAAACCGGACAACCTTCGGCGAAGCCGGTTTGGCGATTTCTGTTTCTAAAATTTCATAAAATGCCTGCAGCCTTTTAACCACTGACTGGCAATGGCTGCATGTCAGCATGTGCTGTTCAAACGCCCGATATACGACAGGGTTTTTACGTGCGCGCAACAGTATTTTTTCGATGCTTTCCTGATCAGGGCAACTACTGAAGTCCAGACGTCTCAAGCGATTGGGAATTTTCATAAGACTCTACGCAAGGTTGGTATGCCGTTTTTTGATTCTTCGTAGAAGAATGTACGAACATAACCAACCTTTGGCGTAAAATCAAAGCAAATCTTTTAGATATTCCCGAAACCACTTCTTTGTGAGCTTGCCGAGATACTCAAAAATCGTCCTTTCTTCGCGACGATATTGCTTCTGCGTCAGGTGCGGCATATACTTGCGCAGATGTCGAAAATAGCTTTCGATCTTCTTGCTGTGCGTGATGTCATCAAGAACATCGGCAAGTGTGCGGTAGTAAATATCCCCTTTTTCCTGGCTGATCTTCCCTGATGCAACGTATTGATTCTGAATTTTTGCCTCGATTTTTTTCAGTACGTTTTTCTTCGCCCGGGCTATTTCCTGCATGCGCACATAGTCCAACGGCGAAACCTCCTCGAACTGTGACAACAAACGCGTGCGCACAACCTCTAAATTGGTATGCCGGATCAATCGGGCGATGACGTCTGTCGGCAGACAATTTTGAAAACGTTCGTCATCTTCGACAACGGCCAGCATCTTGCGGATGCTGGAAGAAACATGGTCCTTCGGGTTGTAGTTGTCGAGATACTGGCTACGCAGTACCTTCTCCGGAATGGTGGGCTTGTCCTTGCGCAGATAAACTTCATCCAGAACCGGAGCGGTTTCTGTGTATGAGGCTGTTGCTCCGTCCATCATCTCACCGGCGAGCTCGACTTCCTCGGTCACCGGTGCAAAATAGATATACTCGCGACCCATCTCGCGAAAAGTTTGTAAATCCGCGGCATTCTTGACAGCTACGCGGATATTGCGGATGATTTTGGCGCCTTCCGGATCCCGCTCCTTAAAGATCCGCGAAAGCTCCTGTTTGGTTTTTTTGATCACCAGGCGGCGCAAGAGAACGAGCAGCTCAACATCATCAGGAGCCGGCATTTTCTCCAGATGAGGTTCAAAATAACGCTTCAACTGCGTAAACTCATCCTGATCATTACGCATGAACAGGCCGGCAACGCAATCAATCGCCATGTCTTCAAGCTCTGTACTCCTTTGCTTTCTTTCCCAGCGAATATGTTTTCCGATTACCTCCTGATATTTCAGATAACTGAGGGAAATCTTTTGAACCAGGCTGACGAAATGAGTTAATTCCTGCTGCGTATAATTCCCTGAGCAAATTTTGGGGATGAGGGTAACAAGGTTGCTTTTTTCCATAAAACTGCCCATTCTCCAAGGTGCGTGATTATCCCGTTCCAATTGACGACACCCTTTGGGCAAATACTATACCACCTGCGGGAAGTTTTTTTTTGTGGAATTTTTGCTGCTCAGGCAGGGGAAATGTTGCAGTTTTATAAAATAAAAATCGCACTGGAAATTCTAACGTCTTTGGCTGAGACAAGTGTATCAGCGTGATTCAGAGCCGTTTTTTTCTGCGCGATGCGTTTTGGTCGGTATATTCTCTGGATAGAATAAAAAAACCCGCGCTCTGGCGGGCTTAAAGCTGTCACTTCTGCTGTGTTTGCCACACAAGCCATCAGAGCCCCTGCCCTACTTTACCATGGGCAGACCATACTTCTTGGCCTTGCGGTAAATCGTCGCCCGGCCTATACCGAGCTTTTTAGCTGTCTTCGAGATATTTCCTTCGCATTCGAGCAGGGCCTGGCGCAACGCTTCCTCTTCCAGTTTCTCTATCCAGCTTGACAGCGTCGCATCCTTTTCATACATCTTCTTCTCACCAATGGCCCGTACCGAATTAGGCAGGTCCTTGGGGGTAATCTCACCGGTGGTCGCCAGCAGCACGGCCCGCTCCATGGCGTTTTCCAGTTCGCGCACGTTCCCCGGCCAGTTGTATGACATCAGCAACTCGAGAGCATCAGGAGCAATCCCCTCAATTTCCTTGCCTTCCTGCGCCCCATATTTGTCGAGAAAATACGCCGCCAGCAGAGGGATGTCCTCTTTACGCTCCCGCAGTGCAGGCAGCTTGATCGGGAAAACAGATATCCGGTAATAGATATCTTCGCGGAACTGGCCATTCTTGACCGCTTCTTCAAGGTCAACATTGGTCGCTGAAATCACCCGCACATCGACGTTGACCAGCTCATTGCCCCCAACACGCTCGAACTCACGCTCCTGCAGAACACGCAGGAGCTTGGCCTGAGTCATCTGGCTCATCAGACCGATTTCATCGAGAAAGATCGTACCGCCGTTGGCGATTTCAAACTTTCCGATACGCTTGCCACTGGCTCCGGTAAATGCTCCTTTTTCGTGCCCGAAGAGCTCACTTTCAAGCAAGGATTCCGGCAACGCCGAACAGTTCACCGCAACAAAGGGTTTGTTCGCCCGCTTCTTACCCTGGTAGTGTATCGCACGCGCGATCAGTTCTTTGCCTGTTCCGCTCTCGCCCTGGATCAGCACCGTGACATTGCTGTCGATAATCTTCTCCATGGCACGGAAGACTTCCTGCATGCGGCCGCTCTGGCCGATGATATTGTCAAAGTTATATTTACTGCGCAATTCTGAGCGCAGCTCGTTGATCTCTTTCTGCAGCGAGCTGGTCATCAACGCATTTTTCACCGTCACCAGCAACCGGTCGCTGGCAAAAGGCTTGGTGATAAAATCATACGCCCCCAGCTTCATCGACTGCACCGCTTTTTCTATGGTGGCGTGCGCAGACATCATCACCACCGGAATGCGCGGTTCGATATCCCGCAAGCGCTTCAATGTCTCGATCCCGTCGATCCCGGGCATCTGGATGTCGAGCAGGATCAGATCCGGCAGCTCTTCACCGATGATTTTCAAACAGGCCTCTCCACTGGTCGCAGTACGAACGTCGTACTCCTTGGCTTTCCGGAGATTGATCTCGATCATTTTCCCGATATTTTTATCATCATCGACGACCAGGATAGAGTATTTCGAAGTGCTGCTCACGTGGTAAGGCTCCAACTTAGGGGAATTTCTGATTTAGCCTGAGGCTCGTATACTTTCTAAAATCTCAGACTATAACAGCTTGATTATCAAGGTATCGACCGAACTCATCGCCCAAAACCTCTGTTGTCCCGATTTCATTGCGCGCTGCGCTGATTGTACCATAAAACAGGGTGGCTGTATTTGAGTCGGTCTGTGTGTGTTCTTCTGGAAAAGTAAAGACTAAAAAGGTTACTGCAGAAAGCAGATGTGGAAGACGGCGGACTCTGCTTCACACAAAGTCAAGCTGGAAGATAGAAATTTCGCACCAGCATTGCAAGCAGTTTTTCCGGCGGATACAGGGCGCAACTTACAGAGAAAAAATCAGGTTACAGTACCTCTTTTTGTAGCCGGCGCAGCACAAATGTCTGTGCCCGGTCGCTGAGTTTTGCCCGCATTTCCAGCACGACAACCGGTATATCCCCGGGCATTTGCAACTGTGAAAGCTTCACCCAATCCTTGCGTGTCGTGACCAGCCATGAGGCCCCGCTCTGATAAAAACCGCGTGTTATCTCAGCCAACTCACGCTTTGTATAGTGCACATGATCACGAAAAAACATCGGCTGCGCCAGTACAAGCCCGGCCTGGCGCACAGTTTCTGCAAACTGCTCAGGACGCGCAAGGCCGCAAACCGGAAAAACCTTTTCACCAATAAGGGATGTGAGAAGGCCAGCTTCACCTGTGGCAGGGTAAAAAAGCTCTGTGTAGTCAAAAGAAACTCCATCGACAAGAGCCGGCCCGCGGAGCGTTGCCTTCTCTGCAAAAGCAGCACTATCCACCTCTGACCCTGTCTCACGATCTGTAACCAGAACCAGGTCTGCCCGTGCCAGCGATGATGCCGGCTCACGGTACGGCCCGGCCGGCAGGACACTGTTGTTGGCGAAAAAATCACCAGCATCGACCAGCACGATATCGAGATCCCGGTGCAGGCGCCGGTGTTGAAAACCATCATCGAGCACGATGACCTGCGGGCTGCATGCTTCGATCAGATGCCTTGCGCCGGCCACACGGTCCCCGGCTACGCAGACCGGAACACCGCGCAGCTTTTCTGCCAGCACATACGGTTCATCGCCGCTCTCGCTGACACTGCAGAGCGGGCCTTCTCCGCGCGAGACCAGCACGATGCCGCTTCCCTGCCGGCCATACCCGCGCGACAAAACCGCCGGGCGGCAACCATGCTCCAGCAACAACTGCGCGACCGCCATGGTCACAGGCGTCTTACCCGTCCCGCCGACGCTGATATTGCCGATACTGATCACTTTTGCTCCAACGCAATGCTGCGCCAGAAGGCCCCGGTCGTACAGGACATTGCGTGCTCGCACCGCACTGCCATACAGCGCAGCAAGGGGCGACATGGCCAGGCGGTACATCTTATTTCGAAAAATACGCATCCGCTTCCTGCTCCAGCCTGATCATGCGGTCTTCGATTTCGCGGCGAATGGATTCGAGTTCCTGCGGGTCACGGGTCGGTTTGATGTAAATCGGTTCGGAAAAAAACACGGCGCAGCGGCTGAACGGTTTCCAGATCAGAAAACGGTCCCAACTGCGCAGAAAGATTGGCTTGTTGGTGGCGAAGGAATGCAGAATCACCGGCGCGCCGGTCTTCTGTGCCAGGGAAATGACCCCGCGTTTGAGCTCGTGCCGTGGCCCTTTCGGGCCATCCGGCATCAACGTGACGGAGCGCCCTTGTTTGAGCGCTTTGATCAGCCCGACCGTGGCGCGCACTGCTCCGCGCGTACTCGATCCCCGGCTGCTGGTAAAACCCAGGCGTTCGATGGTCCGGGCGATCATCTCCCCATCGCGATGCTCGCTGACCATGGCGCACAACCCCTTGTTGCGGAAAATATAGGTCGTAATCAAAAGACGGCCGTGCCAGATGGCGAGAATATACGGGATGCCCTCCCGCTCCAGCCGTTCGAGATGCTCGCGGTTGATATACTCGATACGTGTTAACCGGCCGAGCAGCAGAATGACCAGCCAGCCGAGGCGGGTAGCAAGAAAAAAAACCAGTCTGTCTATGAATTTTTCTTTGGCCATGCCAACTCCAGAGCAAGACGCGCTACTTTTGCCGCAGCCCCCGGCTCTCCCAGCCGCTCACGGACTTTCGCCAGTTTCTGCCGGGCCTGCTGGTTTTTCTCCGCGTCTGTCAACAGGGGCAGCAGCGCGGGCGCCACATTTTCCGCGCGAAACTCGTGCTGAACAAACTCCGGTGCAACCATCTCCCCGGCGACGATATTCACCAGCCCGATGCGGTCGAGCTTGACCAGCCGCTTGCCGATGGCGTATGTCAGCGGTGAAACACGATAGACCACCACCAGCGGCGTACCCAGACAGCCGGTCTCCAGCGTTGCTGTACCCGAGGCGACCAGACAGGCATCGCTGTGCGCCATCACATCCCAGGTATCTCCCTGCACCAGGCGAACGATTTCTTCAGCAAAGCCCGACGCAGCGAGATGGCGCTGGTACAGAGCAACATCGAGGTGCGAGGCTGCCGCCACCACAGCCTGTATCTCCGGAACCGAACGCCGCAAGTGTGCCAGCGTTACGAGCATGTCCGGCAACAGGCGTTCGACCTCCTGCCTGCGGCTGCCCGGCAGCAGCCCGAGCACCGGCCGGCCCGGCTGCAGCCCGCTCGCGGCCAAAAACGCCTCACGGCTCTTGCCGGGCTGAAGAACATCCAGCAACGGATGGCCGACAAAAGTCGTGGCCAGGCCGGCGCTGCGAAACATCTCTACTTCAAACTCAAACACCACAGCGAGGTGGTCGAGCACTTTTGCCATCTGCGGAATCCGCTCTGCGCCCCAGGCCCAGACCTGCGGAGCGATATAATAAAGGACAGGGACATGGTGTTTTTTGAGAATTTTGGCCAGACGCAGGTTAAAGCCGGGATAATCGACGAGGATGGCACAGGACGGCTTGCGGCGAATGATCTCCTGCTCCAGATGACGAAAAACACGGCGCAGAAAAGGCAGGTGGCGCACCACTTCGGTAAAACCCATGATGGCCATTCGACGGGTGTCGTACAACTGCTCTTGCCCGAGGGCGCGTAACTTTTCACCGCCGATACCGAAAAGCTGCAGCTGCGGTTTTTCACGCAACAGCTCGCGGGCTACACCGGCAGCGTGCAGATCACCGGAGGGTTCCCCGGCGATGATCAGTATCGATGGATACTCGTTCACGTCATGTAAAACCACTTGAGCACCAGCAGGATGGTCACAGCCGCAAAGCTGAACAGCGTGTTATCCTCTACCTTCAGCGTGCGGGCGAGGGATGCGGGTTCAACATCGTGTTCTTTGAACGGGCTCATCCGGGGAATCCAGCGCGGCACCTGGTCGCAATATTCGCGGTATTCATCACCGAAACGCTTGTGCAGCTCCTCTTCTTCCAGCGAAACGATCATCGAGTACTGCAGCGCAAACACGGCCACGAAAACGATCAGCATCCACGGCATCCACGCCCAGGACATGACGACCAGCCCGCCGCTGAGCAAAAAATTGCCGACGTACAATGGATTGCGCACGTAGGCAAAGGGGCCGTGGGTAATGAGCGAAGAGGCGCCGGCGCCGCTGGTGGTTCGCGTGGCGCCACCGGCATGCCGCACACCCCAGATGCGAATCGATTCCCCCAAAAGCGCGATGGCAAAGCCCACGAGCAGTGTCTGAGCCGTCGGTTCAGCCAGGATCAGCACTGCAATCAGTAGCGGAATCGGCGTATAGCTGCGATAATTAAAAAGAAATTCTCTAATGTCCATGGATTGCTTCCGTCTGCTTTTTGATGATCTGTGAAATTTCGCTGGCGACCTGCAGGGCCTGCATGCCCTCCTCAGCGGTCACCGCCGGCTCGCTGCCATCAGCTATTGCCTGTACAAAGGATTCCAGCTCCAGCTGCAGAGCATTGCCTTCGGGAGCGCTCAAGCGGTCATAATAGACATAGCGCGTTTTATTCCCTTCCATCTTACCCATCACCAGCCCGGTGCCGCTGTTCTCCGGCAGCTCTGAGACGAGATGAAAACGCTCGGTTATGCCCTGCAGAAAATCGACTGAAATATAGGTCTCGCGCTCAAAAAGGCGCATCTTGCGCATCTTGTTCTGGCTGATGCGGCTGGCGGTTACATTGGCGACACAGCCGTTGGCAAAGGTGATGCGCGCATTGGCGATATCCGGCTCATCCGAAATCACTGCCACGCCATTGGCATCGATGCGCTGCACGGGCTGGCGCACCAGGCTGAGAATGACATCGATATCGTGAATCATGAGGTCGAGCACCACGGCGACATCCGTGCCGCGCGGGTTGAATGATGCCAGCCGGTGCGATTCGATAAAACCCGGTGACACCTGCACGGAGCTCAGCGCGCGCATCGCCTGGTTGAACCGCTCGATATGTCCGACCTGAACCAGCAGCCCATGGCTGCGCGCTGTGGCGACGAGCTTCTCCGCCTCGGCTACCGTTGCTGTGATCGGTTTTTCAATGAAAAGGTGCTTGCCCCGGTCCAGGGCCTGCATGGCAATACTGAAGTGGTGTGTGGTCGGCACGACGATATTGACAGCATCCACCTGCGCCAGCAGCGAATCGACATCCGCGCAGGCGAGGCACCCGGCCTCGGCAGCAACAGCGGCCGCCCGCTCCGGGTCGATATCATAAACGCCGTATAACTCAGCGGCGGGGACGTTCTTATATAAGGTAGCATGAAGCCTGCCCAAATGGCCGGTGCCAATAACACCGACGCGTATTTTCTGCACGTTTTCCTCCGGCTCTCCGTACTCTGTCTGCTCAAGCAAGCCTGCAATTTAACCCAATCCCTGCAGAGACGCAACTTCTTTTTGTTTCGCCTTGACAGTAGAAAGCCCGGGAAGTATATTGTCTCCCAACCGGATTTTTTCGTGTTCATCGTGCACGATTTACCGTGCCAGGCATTTTTCGGATAAATGCTCAGGGCAAGGAAATATTCAATTTTCAGTATCTGCTGCCAGGTTGCCACGAACCTTTTTTATATTTGTCTATCCTGCATTATTCTCGCAGAGACGCAGTGAGCGCAGAGAAAGAATGGTTAATTTCTGCTAAAACAATAAACTGTGTGCTCTGCGTCACTGCGAGATATACAAGTCTTGCAAAAACTACGCTTGAAAGGATTACAAGCTGTAACATATAAAATATTAAATTAGTTGCGCCTACTCTTAAAGTGTTTCGTGAAGAATACAGGCTATATCGTGTCTGGTTATCTCGTCCTCTCAGCAGTGGGCTGAAGCCCGGTTGCACCACGAAGGTCCCAAAGCGCACAAAGATAGCTGAAGTCCCGAAAAAATCAGCACCAGCAGTTCCTGGCATTTCACCTTCTTTTTCTTCGCGTCCTTTGTGAACTTCGTGGTTCACCAAAATGCACAGATGATATTCTCACCCAGGAGCCAGGACATTGCCACTTATTCAGGAATGATACAAAATGAAAAAAGCCTTCTCAGTTTTATTTTTCGCTCTCATCCTCGCGTTTTATGGCTGTGAAAACCACGATGCTGAATTCGAGGCGATCATCCGGCTCGCGGACAGCCGCACGCACGTCGATGCCCTGAAGCCTTTTCTGCGCAGTGACAGTCGAGAAGTGCAGCAGCGCGCTGTCTTCGCCCTCGGCCAGATGCGCGACACCCTGGCCGTCGATCTGATCCTGCCCTTTCTCGACAGCCCTTCCCCGGAGCTGCGCGTCGAGACGGTCTTTGCCCTCGGCCAACTGGGCACGGCAAAAGCCGAAGCGCACATCAGCCACAACTATGGACGCGAGACAGACCTCGAAGTCAAAAGAGCGATGCTGGAGGCGCTGGGCAAAATCGGTGGCAGCCTGGCGCTGCAAACGCTGATTCCGGCCCTGCAGGACCCGATACCGATCCTGCGGGGTGAAGCGGCCCTGGCCCTTGGGCGTATGGCCTACCGCAAGGTCGATCTGCCGCCGCTGACCGATGCGCTCGCCCCTCTCGCGGACGACCCTCCGGCCGAAGTGCGCTGGCGGGCCGTGTATGCACTGATGCGCATCGCCGACAGCAGCAGTTTTTCCATTTTATTGAAAAAAACACAGGACAGCGATGAGCGCGTGCGCATGCAGGCAGCGCGTGGACTCGGCGCAATCGGCAATAGCGACGCCGTTGCAGCACTGGCCAAACTGGCCACGCGTGATCCTGATTGGCGCGTACGCGTCAACGCCACTGCTGCTCTGGGCAGACTCCGGTTCACAGCCCCCCACCTGATGATCGCTGCGGCTGACAGCAATGAACACGTGCGCCTGACCGGACTCGACGCCCTCGGCCGCCAGCTCGAACTCGGCAAAAAAGCCGGCTTCCTCGCTGATCTGAATCCCATCGTCGAATTCGCCGGCGCCATTCTCGCTGACAGCAGCAAAACCTGGCGCGAACGCGGTGCAGCAGCCTCGGTTCTGGCCCATGCCCTGGCTGAGGAGGGCATCCCCACGCTGATGGCACATCTCGAAGGCGCTACCCCGGCACTGCGTGCCCGGCTCATCTCAGCCCTTGGGCTTACGAAAAACCGGCGCATCATCACCACGCTGCAGCAACAGTATGCCAAAGGCCCGTCACTGGTAAAAGTTGCGGTGCTAGAAGCGCTGCGGCCGTTTCCCGCAAACCGCGCGGGCGCTGTCTATTTGCAGGCTTTGCAGGAACAGGATGCCGTGCTCACGGCTCTGGCCTGCGACTACTTTGCCGGCAAGAAAAGGGTGGCTGCAAAATACCGCAAAGCCATGCGCGCGGCTTTTAAAAGCCTGCCCCGGCCGGTCGATACCGAGGCCGCGGCAATGATTTTCTCCGCTTTTGCTAAACTGCAGATGCGCGAAACCATTCCGCTGCTGCAGAAGGAACTGAGCGTGCCGGACCGGGCTTATGCCGAGCGGGCAGCCCGGGCGTTGAAGAAACTCACCGGCGAAAGCTGGCTGGGTAAAATCCCGCGACAGACTGATGCTGCGTTCGAATTCACGTACGAGGACATCCGCAAAGCGTACCGGGCGCGGGCGCATATCGAGATGGATGCCGGAGAAATCATCATCGAATTTTTTCCCGGCGAAGCTCCGTTAACGGTACTCAATTTCATCCGTTTGGCTGAAAAGAGCTTTTTCGACGGGCTGAGTTTTCACCGCGTCGTGCCGAATTTCGTCATTCAGGGCGGCGACCCGCGCGGTGACTCCTGGGGCTCCCCCGGTTATGCCATCCGCTCGGAATTTAATCGCCAGCTCTATATCTCCGGTAAAGTCGGGATGGCCAGCGCCGGGCCGGACACCGAAGGGTGCCAGTTTTTCATCACCCACAGCGAACAGCCGCATCTCGATGGCAAATACACTATTTTCGGACGGGTCATCAAAGGCCTGGATGTGGTCAACGCTGTGCAGGCAGGTGATATTATGCGCCGTGTGTGGATTTCATATTGATTTCCGTGCGCAGGAGGCACGTGTCAGAGCGTACGCCAGAGTGAACTAAGAGCTGATCACTCTGTATTACAATGTGGGCAAATTCGTCTCCGAAAAGGTCGAACGCGCCGAGTGGGGAGA
>WFTM01000445.1 GCA_015485525.1 Candidatus Zhuqueibacterota bacterium
CAGAACATCGTGGAAGCTTCCGGCTATGTTGGCGTTGCAAAGTAGGCTGGCACACACATGGATTTTTCTCAGCGCTGCCGTGAGCTCGATCGTGGTTGCGTTGATCGTGGGCTTTCTCATCTTAAATAGTCTCGATGCTGTAACTGGAATTGGTACGCGCCTGTTTGCGCAGCAATGGCGGCCGGCAGCCGGACAGTACGGCGTGCTCACCATGCTGTACGGCTCCCTGGCCGTGACGCTGATCGCTCTCGCTGTGGCTGTTCCGCCCGGTCTGTTTGCAGCGATTTTTACATCTGAAATTCTCCCCGCCCGCTTTTGGGCACCGGTAAAATCCCTGCTGGAAATCCTCGCCGGCATCCCGTCGATTATCTACGGCCTCATCGGCGTCGCCTTTGTCAGCGTCTGGGTCGGTGATCTCTTCGCCTTGCAGTCCGGGCGCACCATCCTGACAGCCGGCCTGTTGCTGGCCGTGATGATTTTACCCACGGTGATCACCCTCACCGACGATGCCCTGCACCAGGTGCCCTCTCAGTACCGCGAGGCAGCACGGGGGCTTGGATTGTATCCCTATGAAGTGATCTGCAGTGCGGTTTTGCCGATCGCGCGCCGCGATATTGCCGGCGCTGTGTTGCTGGCTCTTGGCCGCGCCCTGGGAGAAACCATGGCCGTCATGCTGGTCATCGGCAGCATCGATCGTCTGCCGGAACCGCTGTACAATGTGCTGGCGCCGGCCCAGACCATCACCTCCAAGCTCGGGCGCGAGGTGGCGGAAGCCGCTTTCGGCTCGATGCATTTCAGCGCTTTGATCTTTCTCGGGCTGATGTTGCTGCTCACCGTGCTGGCATTGACCCTGGGTACGCATCTGTTTCTGAAGTCATCCGGAGGCCGCCTGCATGAGTAGAGCGTTGAAAAATCTGCTGTTCTGCGGCATGATGCGCCTTGCCGTACTGCTGTGTGCAGCGATCCTGTTTTTTCTGCTGGCAGTGATCTTCTGGAATGGTGTGCACGGCATCAGCCCGTCTTTTGTGCTGACCGCTGCGCGCGATTTCGGCGCGAGTGGAGGCATCTTGTATCAGATTCTGGGTACGATTTTACTGGTTGTCACAGCAGGGCTGATCAGCTTCCCGCTGGCTCTGGGCACGGCGATTTTCAAAAGCGAATTCCTGCGCCGGCCCGCTTTGCATCGCATGTTCGATTTACTGGTTTATGGTCTCAACGGCGTGCCCTCGATTATTTTCGGGCTGTTCGGTCTGATTTTTTTCGTCACTCTCCTGGGTACGGGCATCTCGTGGTTCGTCGGTTCGGTCATCCTGGCGATCATGATTTTGCCGGCGATCGTTCTGGCGACGTTTCAGGCCATCAACGGCATACCGCAGATTTACCGCGAGAGCGCCCGGGCTCTCGGCCTGAACCGCTGGCAGGTTATTCGTACTGTTATTTTGCCTCAGGGGCTGCACGGGGCGGTTACCGGGCTGCTGCTCGGACTGGCCCGCGCTGCCGGCGAAACCGCACCGATCATGTTCATCGCCACGGCTTTTTCCGGCGTCGATATCCCCGGGACTCTGCTGGAACCTGTCAGCGCGCTGCCGACTCATATCCTCGCTCTCGCCCAGCAGGCGAATGACCCCCGCGCACTGCAAAACGGCTGGAGCGCCAGCCTGGTTCTGTTGAGCCTGGTTCTGCTGTTGAGCAGTGCCGCTCTTTACAGCCGGGTTAAATTCAACCTGCGAAGATCGTGAGACGGGAAGCGTTCGTCAGTCGCTGCTGTTGATAATTCAGACCTAACCTGAGTGATTGGTTTATTATTTGAAACCAAAGAAGCAGCAGACGAAGCTGTTTGAATGGATTGTTCCATTCAATTTTCAGTACCTGTTATCAGGTCGTCTATGGATATTTTATCTCTGTCTATCCGTTTTGTGTCTGGTGATTTCGTCCACTCAGCTTTGGTCTGAAGTCGGGTTGCACCACGAAGGTCACGAAGAGAGCTGAAGTGTCGAACAAATCGGGACCAGCAGTTCCTGGCCTTTCTTCTTGTTTTTCTTCGCGTCCATCGTGCACTTCATGGTTCAAAAAAAAGCACAGATGATATTTGAACTCATGAGCCAGAACGTTTCCACTGTTTCTGGCATGAGCATGAAAAGACCATCATGTTAGTCCGTTCCTTATCAAAAAAAGGTCGCAGCACAATGCAAACACGATCGCGAGCTCCCCTGCACATCGTTCATCCACAGGCTGGTTCATCAGACGAAGCGCTGGTCGCTGTTCACAGATTTCATGTCTGGTTTCACAAGCATCACGTGCTCAACGATGTCTCCGTAACGTTTTTGCGCAACCGCATCAACTGTATCATCGGGCCCTCCGGCAGCGGTAAATCCACGCTGATTCGCAGCCTGAACCGCATCAATGACGATGTCGAAGGCTTTGTGTGCAAAGGGTCGGTGCGTTTCCACGATGAGGAGATTTACGACCGTACAACCGATGTCACCCGGCTGCGCACGCGCATCGGCATGGTTTTTCAAAAGCCGTGCATCTTTCCGACTTCGATCAGCGCCAATGTGTTGTTTGGTGCCCGACATGTGCGCGCGATTCCTGCCGGGCAGCAACTGGAGCTGGTGGAAGAAAAATTGCGGGCCGTCTCGCTCTGGAAGGAAGTCCAGCACCGCCTCGATGAACCAGCGATTTCCCTGTCTATCGGCCAGCAACAGCGTTTATGCCTGGCCCGTACTCTCGCTGTAGAGCCTGAGGTTATCCTGCTCGACGAACCGACCTCATCTCTGGACCCTGTATCCACGCGCGCGATTGAAGAGCTGCTGCTGGACCTGAAACAGAACTATACCATTATCTTCGTCACCCACGACATTCTGCAGGCAAAACGGATCGCAGACCAGCTCATCTTTCTCTGCAACGGCCAGGTATTCGAGCAGGGAGAAAAGGATGCGCTTTTTCGCGCAGCACAGCGACCGGAAACGCGCAGCTATTTGAATGAAGAGTATTGCGATTGTTGAGAGCTGCTCCGGGAGTGAGTTTTCAGACTGCATAAGAGCGGGATGCCCCTGCGGATGAAAAGGAGATCATCCCCGCAACCAGCCTTTCGCGCTGATGCCAGCAAGGTTTTCTGCAACGGCACGCCCCGGGGTTCGTCTTTCAGTCAATGATTATAAGATGCCATGCAGCCGGAAAGGCTGCACAGATGACTGAACCGATCCTGGAGAACGTTATGCCGCGTTTTTTGCAGAAGTCCCTGTTCGCTGTCGCGCTGGTTCTGGCCTCGGTATGGCCGGCTCGCGCACAGGTCAGCCTTGACTATTATTTGCCCGCAGGAACCCGTTACGATTCCCGCGTACCCACACCGCAGCAGTTTTTCGGCTTTCAGGTTGGAGAGTGGCACCTGCGCCATGATCAGCTCGCTGCCTACATGCGTGAGCTGGCAAAAAGCTCCGACCGCGTCACCCTGGTCGAATACGCCCGCACCTATGAGCAGAGACCGCTGCTGCTGCTGACCATCACCTCACCGAAAAACCATAAAAATATCGACAATATCCGTGCCCGGCATCTCGCCCTTACCGAGCCGGCTGCAGAGGAAATAGAGCAGTTCGATGGCATGCCGGTCGTTGTCTGGCTTGGCTACAGTGTGCATGGCAATGAGCCGAGCGGCAGCAATGCTTCCGCACTGGTTGCTTATTACCTCGCTGCTGCACAGGGCAAAGAAGTGGAGTCCATGCTGGAGAATGCCGTCATCCTGCTCGATCCGAGTATCAACCCGGACGGGCTCGGGCGATTTGCCCAGTGGGCAAACATGCATAAAAGCAGACGTCCGGTTGCAGACCCGAATACAC
>WFTM01000446.1 GCA_015485525.1 Candidatus Zhuqueibacterota bacterium
CATCGACTTTTTTCACCAGGACGAGAAAGCCCTGCCCCCCGGCGGGCGCTGCCGCCGCGATAAACCGCCGCTCGCCGTTGAGGTCAGGAAACCACGGCGCCCCGCTGCTGTCCGGCGGCTGCAGCGCACTTTGATAGAGCTGCGGGAACTTCAGCGTCTGTGGTCGCTGAGCCAGGGCAAGCACGGTACCATCGCGGTGATAGAGCACCAGCCGGACGCTGTCCATAGCCACGTTCCGGCGCAGAAAAGCATCAGGATCAACACGGCGGCGACCGGAGAAAAAATCGTGCAGTTCGCGCTGTTGCGCCAGTGTGGCGGCACGATCGAGTACCTGCTGGCGATACTGCGCGAACAGCCGGCTGGACAAAACCGTAGCATTCTCCAGCGCCAGCTCGACATCGCTGTTGAAGCCGACCTCAAGGCTATGCTCAAACACCGTTTTGACGACAAAATAGAGCGGCGCCACAGGCAGCAGGGTGATCACCAGAATCGACAGTATGAGCTTGGCACGGATGGATTTCATCAGCGGCTGTCACTTGCTTTCGAGTGTTGTGCGGATGATGTCTGCGGTTTGAAACGCGCGCACGAACCACGGTGAATAGTGAGTATGTTTTTTGCTGTTGCCGAGAAACCAGGAAACCAGCAGGCTCACGTTGACGCGAAAGCCACTCGACTGCTCTTCAGAGGTGATATCATCCTGATCTTTTTTACCGCTGGAGTCCAGCCACCCGCTGAGTTTGCGGCTCTGGCGCGAGGAGATCGGTGCAACACCGATGCGCACGCGCAGCCGGTAACTCTGCGATGGTTTGAGCCCAGCCTGCGCAACAATGCCGGCGCTGCGAAACAGTGTGAAGTGCTCGCGCAGACGGCTGAAGTCGGTAAAAATCACCGTCGAGTCCGGTGATTCGAGCTGGTATTTTTCTTCCCAGATATTATATGAAATGCGGAATGGCTGCACAAGGCGGCGCACGACACGGCCGCGATGATCGTACAGCTCGACCTGTACTTCAACGAGACAGGGCAGCCCGCTGTTGATCGTGCCGGAAATTTTGGGGTTAAAAATATTCTCGCTGCGCACAACCACATGCAGGCTGCCGGCGTCGAAGAACGGTTCCACGAGGGATATTCTAGTGCCATCCCCGGCCTGCAGACCGCTGCAGTACGCGAGCAGAAACATCAGCCAGGTTGCAGTTTTTTTCACCTTGCGCACATCCGAGTCCTTTTGCTTAAAATTAGAATGCATGTCCAAGGGAAAAATGCAGTTGAAAGTCATTGTCCTCGAATTTATCGAGAGGAAAAGCAAAATCGATGCGCGTCAGGCCGATGATCGGTATTTTCAGACGCAGACCAAAGCCAAAGGCGCGGTACAGGCCATCGCTGTCGATTTTCTCATCCGTATTCCACAGTCCGCCGGCATCGAAAAAGAACACACCAACCGCGCCGGGCGTGCCGGTTTGCCGCGACGAAAACGGAAAGCGGTACTCGATCGAGGTCAGAAAATGCCGTGCACCATAACCGATCGGAGTCAGGCGGCGTTCGGGATAACCGCGCAGTGAGTTCGCTCCACCGAGATAAAAACGCTGGTAAAATGGCGCCTCGCGAGATACGGAACCGGCTTTGAGATTGAAAGCCAGAACATGACGACGGAAAATGCGCTGGTAGATACGCGCATCAAAGCGGTAGCGGACAAAATCGATCTTGCTGCCCAGCTCCGAATGCGCCAGCCCTGCGGAGGCGACGCCCCAGAATCCGCGCATGGGATAAAACACATTGTCCCGCCGGTCGATTTGAATACCTGCAGTCAGCGAAGCGATCGTGGTATCTTGGATCTGGACGGCCAGTTTTTTGGGAAAGAGAGAGATGGTCAGCACCGAGTCTGTATCGACAAAAGCCGCGGTGCGTGCAGGTGAGAAGTTGAGATTATTATAGCGCAGAAACAGATAACGGAAAATCCCCTCGGTTCCGCTCAGTTTCATATCGATCCCGCCGACATCGACATCGTGATTGAGCTCCTGCCCATCGATGTAGAGGATGAAAGTACGCGTGCCGCCGTAGAGCTGAAGATCGAGGGCCAGCGAAGATGAGAGCAGATCCGGGTTGTGATAATTGAAACCAAACCGCGTGAAACGATCGCTGAGGTAAAATTGCAAATCCCACTCATGCCCTCTTCCGAAGAGGTTATCAAAACGCAGACTGAGTGGAACGAAGTACCAGCCATCGAGATCGCTGTGGCCGCCTTCGAACTGAAAATACGGCCAGCGCCTCTCGGTAACTTCCACCACCAGCACAACCAGCCCCTTGCGCGAGCCGGGGCGCGTGTACAGCTCAACGGATTTGAAAAAATCCGTCGCTGCCAGCGCCTGCCAGTCACGATCGACCTTGTCCGCTGTCACCCTGTCCCCCGGGCGCAGGCGGAGATAGCGCAACAGCACTGATTCATCGGTTTTTGTGTTTCCCTTGAACTCGATTCTTTCGAGCTGCAGGGAGCGCTCCTGGGCTAAAATACTGGTGAGGGGCAGTAGTAATAAAATAAATGCAAAGGCTGCGCATTTTACCCGGATCTGTTTATGTATCATTTTCAAAATGAGTCTTTCTTTCCTGTTCGTATGGTCAGTTCGCGCGCCCCGGAAGGACGGGCGAGGATACCGATCATTATGCACAAATCAGAACCAAAGGACTAAAGTAACTTTTGCCACGGCAAAGGACAAGTAAAAAGCACTGTAACCCTTGCGCCCCGGCAGAAGAGTAGAGCGGAGAGCACTTGGCGCACAGTTCAGGGGGCTGTGATGCATCGGCGCGGAGCGTCGCAGCCGTCTCACGTCCATGGAGCGGTGTGGCGAGAGCTGAAAAGAAATGTATCCGGTGAAAAATCATGTCTTCAGAGTAAAAAAGACCTCCGGCCGCGCTCGTCATGAGCATGGCCGGAGGAGGGCTACAGAGCACCCCGTTTTTCAGGGCTGTGGGGTGTTCCTGGGGGGATTACTCACTGCTCGGGTCGATCGTGACTTCGTGCTCTCCTTCGCTGTCAGTCACGCTGCCGGAGCCTGAGCCGTCCGGATTGAAGTTGATCATACCGCTGGCCACGGGTTCTTCGCCGTTCTCGTAGGCCTGCTTCGAGGTATAAATCTTGAAAGTCAGCCGCGCGCTGGTATCGGAAAAGTAGATCACGTCGGCGATGATGAACGTACCGTCTGCTTCGACAACTTCCGCGTGCACGCGATCGCCGTCAGGGCGTTCCTCGATGCGGATATCTGCCGTGCTGCCGTCGCTGTTTTCGACACGAACCGTGGTGATCTTGTTGCCGGCATCGTCGTAGGACTCATCAACTTTGACCTTTTCGGATAAAACCGTACCGTCTTTGAAAGTGATCTGATTCTGGAACTCACCGTGCAGTGTGGAGTCAGCCGCATCGAGGCTGAAGGTTCCGGATTCACGAACAGAGACCGGATCGCTGCCTTCGGGATACGTGGTCAGCACAGTGAAACTGCCCTGGCCGTCATCTTCGACGATGTTGAATTCACCGACTTTTTTGGTGCCGTTTTTCTGTACTTCTTCGAACGTACCGGTGCCATCAGACTTGAAAGTGACTTTTTCAACGCTCTTGGAACCGTCGCTGTACTGTACCTCACGCTGCCACTCGCCGTCGTTTTCACCACGCAGCTCGGCCTGCTCTTCTGTTTTCAGGATGTAGTTGGTTTCGTTATACTCGATTGTGCTGCGGAACGTCCCTGTAGTCGGCTCGCTGCCCGGCTCATAGTCGCCAAGGGTGATCTGGACTTCTTCCGTGTCGATGAGATTGCCGGCTTTGTACTTTTTCAGCTCGTACAGACTTTTGAGTACATCGTCGGACTCATCGTCGATGGTAAAGTTGACGTCCACGACGATGCGTACCGAATCACGCTCGAGTTCGTGACGGGCGTCGAAATTATACTGCACGACCTCCACTGTCGAAATCCCGGTCCCAAAATCATGATAATAGCGAACCGTCTCGGTGTAGCCTTCGGCCTGCTTGCGCTCGGTCAGTTCCCAGAGCAGAGAATCAGACTGGATGGTATTCACGCCGAGTTTCATCTTCCTGTATGGCGGCAGCTTTTTGAAAAGGTCATTTTTCAGAGCCAACGCCATTGCGGTTCCCTCGTCTGTTGAGCTGAATGCAGGCGAGCTGAAGGAAACTTTCTCATCCGGGCCGCGCAGAACCTCGGTAACGCGTTGAACTGAAGAAACGGTCTGATAGACTTCCTGACTGTTTGTCTTCGCCTGCTCGGAAAAGTTGGTATCCTTGTTTTTGGTCGGATCGGTCGGGTTGCTCTCGCAGCCGGTGAACAGCAGCGCAGACAACGCTGTGATGACGAAAAGGCCTGTGACTCTTGTTTTCATGATTGCACTCCTTGATTTTGTGTCAGGTGTTGTGCCGTTCGTTGTTTCCCGGGCAACTTCCTTGTTTTGTTTGGCCGACCCTGCTCTTTCAACTGCTGTGCCAAACTGAAAAAATATTTTATCACACCAAAGTAACCTTTTGATTTTTATCACCTTACAAAGCAAAGCAGACAGAACGTGCCAGACAATGCGGAGCGTGAATAAAAACGACAGTGTGGTGCTGGCACCACAGTTTATCGCCCCTTCGCCTCATTCTGCTCCAGCGGAGTAAGGCCGTCCAGACCAGCAGATCACCAGCACGCTGGGCGAAAATCTCTTGTCCCTGTCCCTGCAGCAGTCTATTTTTTCACATTTCGATTTTTGACACCCTTACCTGGAGATCTTATGAAAGTGAAATATGTTATTTTAACCCTGCTCATCCTGACAGCTTCGCCTGTTCTGAGCCAGAGTACGGCCACGCAACTTTCCCTTGACGTCAAAACCATCATGCAGGATCCGGCCTGGATCGGCTCGCAGCCCAGCCGGCCCTACTGGTCTGAAGACGGCAAAACCATCTATTTTTACTGGAATCCGGAAAATGCCGACGCAGATTCTCTGTATCGTATCGGGATCGGTGGCGGTGCGCCTGTAAAAGTTTCCCTGCGTGAGCAAAAAAAACTGCCAGCGTCATCTGGCGTGTATGATCGCAGCTACACGCGCAAGCTGTTCAGCAAGAACGGCGACATTTTCATCTACGATCTGAAAAAGAAAAAACTCCGCCGACTGATGAAGACAACAGACGCGGAAACCTCACCACGCTTCAGCCATGACGAAAAATCCGTCATCTATCGCGTTGGTGGCAAGCTGTACCGCTACTCCCTGCGGGATGGCACCATCACCCAGATCGTAGAAATCAAGAGCGGAAAGAAAAAGGAAGAACCGAAGGAACCCAAAGACCCGGCGGAAAAGTTCGTCCGCAGCGAACAGCTTTCCCTCATCGAGGTGCTTGCAGAGCGGACAGCAAAAAAGGAACGCGCAAAAAAAGCGCGCGAAGCCGGCAGCGATAAAGTACCGGTGTACTACGTCGGCCCGTTCAGCATCATGCAGATGCAGCTTTCCCCGGACGGCCGCTACGTGACCCTCAATTTGCGCGAAAAAAAGGGCGGCGGCAAACGCACCATCGTGCCGAACTACGTTACCGAGAGTGGCTACACCGAGGATATTCCTTCCCGCAGCAAGGTGGGCGGCAAACAGGCGAAGACAAAACTGATGATCGTGGACCTGCAGGCAGACACTCTGTTCACCGTCAAACCCGATGATCTGCCGGAGATTTTCACCATCCGGCCCTACACCACGGTCAGCGATACCGGGAAAACAGCCGGAAAGAAAAAGGGCAAGAAAAAAGCCCGGCAGGTACGCTTCCACGGGCCTTTCTGGAATCATGCCGGTGACAGAGCGTTCGTGGTTGCCGCCAGCATGGACAATAAAGATCGCTGGCTGGCTTTTCTCGATCCTGCAACAGGTGCACTGACCAGTTTCGAGCACCAGTATGATGAAGCCTGGATCGGCGGCCCGAACATCGGCGGGCGCTGGTGGCCCGGTTCCGTAGGCTGGCTGCCGGATGACAACGGCGTCTGGTTCTGCAGCGAGGCCAGTGGCTACAGCCATCTCTATGTCTATGATCTGAAAAAGCAGAAGACCCGCGCCCTGACCTCAGGTGAGTTCGAAATTTACTCGCCGGTGATCTCGCGCGACAAAAAATACTGGTACTTCAGCGCTAACCGGGAGCATCCTGGCGAACGCCATTATTACCGCCTGCCGCTGAAAGGTGGCGCCATGCAAAAACTCACCAGCCTGCCCGGGCGCAACGATGCGCGGCTTTCCCCCACTGGCAAATACCTGCTGATCCGCAATTCGTACAGCAACAGGCCGTGGGAGCTGTATGTGCAAAAAAATGAGCCGGGTGCACGTGCCAGACGCCTGACCCATTCTACCACGGAAAAATGGCGGAGTTATAACTGGCGGGTACCCGAGATCGTGCGCATCCCGGCTGAAGACGGCGCGAAACCTTATGCCCGTTTGTACAAGCCACAAAAGCCCAACGGTGCTGCTGTTATTTTCGTGCACGGCGCCGGCTATCTGCAGAACGCGCACAAATGGTGGTCCAGCTATTTTCGCGAATACATGTTCCACAACCTGCTCGCTGATCTCGGCTATACTGTACTCGACATCGACTACCGTGGCAGTGCAGGCTATGGCCGCGACTGGCGCACGGCGATCTACCGCTTCATGGGCGGCAAAGACCTCGATGACCAGATCGACGGGGCCAGATGGCTGGTGAAGGAACATGGCATCGATCCGCAGCGCATCGGCATCTACGGCGGCTCGTACGGTGGATTCATCACCTTCATGGCTCTGTTTACCAAGCCCGGTGTTTTTGCCAGCGGTGCCGCCCTGCGGCCTGTCTCAGACTGGGCGCATTACAACCATGGCTACACCTCGAACATTCTCAACATTCCCCAGGCCGACACCCTCGCCTACCGGCGCAGCAGCCCGATCTATCACGCAGAGGGCCTGCAGGGACATCTGCTCATCTGCGTCGGCATGATCGATACCAATGTGCACTTTCAGGATGTCGTGCGCGTGGTACAGCGGTTGATCGAGCTGGAAAAAGAAAACTGGGAGGTGGCGATTTATCCCCTTGAAGGGCACGGCTTTCGCGAGCCGAGCTCCTGGACGGATGAATACAGGAGAATACTGAAGCTGTTTGAACGAACCCTGCGGAAATAACAGCACGAAGCGTGCAGGGAGCCCGGTGCGCGAGCGGATTACATCTCGTCACACCGCTCCCTTACATCCATCTCGTCACACCGCTCCTGCGGTGTGACGCGCCGGCATCTCTTTACAAACAAGCTCTCGTGACACCGCGCCCGCGGTGTCACGCCGGCTGTTTAGAGTCGAACAACCCAGACACCGTTGACTTTCTTATGCCCGCACCTGGCCCCGTGCACATGTCCTTTGATGTAGTACCAGCGGCCATTGTGGCGATAGTGCCCGCAGCGGGCTGAGTGCACGTGCCCCTTTTTGACTACAACCACGGTTCCACGCGCGTGATGCACCCGCGCCGGACGATGATGAGCACAGCCTGCAGCCGACCCGGCAAATAACAGCAGCAGAGCTGCGGCGATCAGTTTCCCTGTGAAATGTTTGAATCGTGACATGGTAACCTCCTCGTTTCTGGTTTAACCTCTGCGCCACACCGCTCCGGCAGCATGGCGCAGATATGCCGTGCAACAAAATAGTTTGTGATTCATTATTTTCTGAACATAGCGTCGTCCCGGAGACCAGCTCCGGAATGATTAGCACAACTCCGCGACGTTTCGCAACTTGCAGGCCAGAAACAACTCAGCCGTGCCGGCAGTTGTTTTTCCTGCCTGCGGGACACGGTAAAGCAGCTTTGAGCAGACTCACAGTGTCCCTGAAGGTACAGTTTCCTGACCTTTGCGGAACGCTGCGACCTTCTACATAACAACCGGGGCAGCCCATCATGCTGACAGCACGAACGCCTTCCGGGCGCTGGCAACGCTTGAGCGAGCAGATCGAGGCGTTTCTGGCGCAGGACATCATCTCACTGCAGATCGACGGCAAGCAGGTTCGCGGTTTTCGCTCGCCGGACAGTCCCTCGCTGTGGATTCGCGACCACTCGGATATGCTGCGCGGCGGCATCTATTTTGAGCCCGATGTTTTCAGCGCGATCGAGGCTTTCGCGGAACATCAGTCTGCCAGCGGCCGCATTTTCGATTTTGTCATGGTGCAGCCGCTGCGCCATTCGCCGGAAAAGGAAAACTGGGAGCGCTGGGTACGCGTACCCGTCGAAGCGGATGTCGAGTTCCGTTTTATCAAAGCAGCCTTTCTGAGCTGGCGCGCCAGCGGAGAACACGGGCGCCTGCATGCACTCCTTCCTGCTCTCGAACGTGCGTTGCTCTATGCCACCTCCCACCCTCTGCGCTGGGATGATCACCTCGGTCTGGTCAAACGCCCCTACACCATCGACACGTGGGATTTTGACTACACCGCCGGCCGGCATGACTGGCTCAACTTTCAGATCACTGAACACACGTACTGGGGAATTTTTCATGGCGATAACAGCGGCATTTATGAAGCTGCCGGGCTGCTCGCCACACTGCTGGAGCATGCCGGTGAGCAGCATAAGGCAGACACATGGCGCGGCTTTGCCAGCGACCTGCGACAACGTGCCAACGCCCTGCTTTTTAACGGCAGGTTCTACCGGCATTTCCATAAAATCACTCCCCTGACCATCGCGGGTGTGAATGAAGAGCAGCAACTCAGCCTGAGCACACCCATGGCCATCAATCGCGGCCTGGCCACGCACGATATCGCTGTGGCTATCCTGAACGAGTATCGCACACGGGGAGAGCAGACATCTGCCTTTGCTGAATGGTTTGGCATCGATCCCCCCTTTCCGGATGGGATTTTCGGGGATGAAAAACTGATTGGCGGGGCCTATATCAACGGCGGGATTTTTCCGCTCTGCGGAGGTGAGCTGGCGCGCGCAGCCTTTGAACACGGCTTTGAAAGCTATGGTCTGGCAATTCTGCGTCAGTACAGCGACATGATCGCTGAAAGCAACGCCAGCTATCTCTGGTATTTCCCGGACGGGACACCGGCGAGCGAAGAAGCCAGCACCAGTCCGGAAGCCCAACCCACAGACGGATGGGGTTCCTCGGCCATGCTCTACGCTTTTATTGAAGGCCTGTGCGGCATCGTGGATTGCAGCCACTCTTTCCAGAACGTGCGTCTGTCACCGCGATGGGCTGCCACCGATGAAACCTGTGCTGAAATTGATCTCAGCTATGCAGCCTCAGGGGCTGGTTTCGGCTACACTCTGCATCACGATCGCGAACGCCGGCGCATCAACATCGAACTCCGCGCGCAGCAGACCCGGCTCGACCTGCGCCTGCTGCTGCCGGAGCAAACAAAAACCGCCACGCTGAAGTGGAATGGACGCAGCATGCGCACGACCAGAGAAGTCGTACGCACGAGCATGTATATCTGCTGCAGCGGTCTCGTTAAAAAAGAAGCCGAGATTGATGTTTGCTATGAATAGCGTGATCAGTAAGGGGGGTGAGGTTTACAGATGCGACTGACCTGAGCCCTGCCAAAAAGCAGTTTTGGAACGCCCTCGCCAGGGTCTGTCATCATGATATCACGTAACCAAAACTGCTACATGCAGTGCTCACGATTTGGCATGTTGCCAACAATACTTCGAGCCTTTTTGTGCATTGCGCTTGCAGCGAGTGCCTTCTTTTGTGGTAGCGGCACAGCGCTTTTTTGATGTTGCCTTTTTTGCTTTCGCTGAACTCGTGCTCTTTTTTGTGCTCTTTGCCTTCTTGCCAGAAGATTTTTTTGCACTAGCCGTGGCTTTGCTCTTTTCTTTTTTACTGCTCTTTTTGCTCATGGATGAGCTGTCTTTTTTCTTCTTCGAGCTGCTTTTTTTCTTCTTCGTTACCGTCTTCTTTTTCGCTTTCGAGCTTTTTTTCTTCGTACTCGTCGTAGTCTGCTCGCTGCTTTTTTTTGATTTTGACTGTGCTGCCGTTGTCTCAAAACTTATGACCAGGACAGCCATAGCCAGTACTGCTGTGACAATCAATTTGCTCAAGTAACGCATAAAAAAACCTCCTGAATACATAATCGTTGTACAAAACCGGCCAGCGATCGACCGGCTCGTCGTGTTTTGTCGGGAACTACCCTTTGCGGAAAAAACCACCGAGTTTGCCGATCAGGCCTTGCACGCCACCAGCATTGTTCAACAAATCTCCGGCGATATCCTTGCTGTTGCCCCCAAACATAGACAGCAGACCGCTCAGGCCTTCCTGTTCGGCGGATTTAGCGAAATAGGATAACACAATCGGCACGACCGTTTGCAGAATACCGCGCGAAGTTCCGTCGTCCACGCCGATTTTGCCAGCCAGACTGGACACGACCGTACTTAAATTTCCACCAAAAAATTGCTCGATAAATGTACCATCATCATCTGCTCCTCCCTTCCGGGCCAGACTGGTGATCGTTCCAAGCAAGTCGCTGCTACTGCTACCGCTATCTCCACCCTGCTGAGACAACCCGTCGATGACAAGCTCCGCAACACCGGGCAGGACTTTATCTGCAGCCTCCGAGGATAATCCGAATTGGGATTGTACTTTTTCTGTTACCTCCGGGCCTATAGCAGGTAACAGTTTCTCAATAAGATCATTCATTATTTTCTCCAGTAGGATAAATTGTGGCGAGATCATACCAGCCAGCCACTGTCACTGGATGCGAACGCGAAATGAAGAGAAACGGAGCGATCAGGCTGGCTGGTTCAACTCAATAAGATACAGCTCTCGGCAGTTCTTTAGCCTGCTGAACCCAACTGGCAACTGCATCTGCACTCGGCAGGACGCGAACAAGGCGCTTCTGGCTATTTACGCTTTCCATGGCCTTGCGGAGGTTGACAGCATTGCGCTGTGCCAGTTCCTTCACAGTATCGACACCAGCTGCTTCAAGCAACTCAGCGTACTGACTGGCAACACCTTTGATGCGGAACAAATCCGCCATATTGACCCATTTCAGAATCTGCGCTTCCGAGATGCCGGCCTTCTCGGCAATCTCCTTGCGGCCTTTCGGGTCAGCTCCTTTTTTTAGCAGACCAGCAACAGAACGAACACCGGCTTTTTGAAGCTTTTCTGCCATCGCCGGACCAATGCCTTCGATCTTGTCAATACCCATACATGCACCTCCGTCAGTAATATTACGACACCATCTAAATGGCTTCTGTGAATTATAGCGTATCACAGAAATGACACAAACTGTGCCACAGGATGTCACAACTACAATAACATTATAACAAACAATATGTTACACGATTTATAAAATTCAAAAACAAATTCAGGTCAAATTGAGATAGTGGGCAAAACGCCAATCGGTTAGGCATATGCCCAGTATGGTGGGGGATGAGAAGCAGGCGAGGGATACTAAAGAGTTGGTATTTTCCTTGGCGGCGTGATTACAGCAACAAAAACCGCCACGCTGAAGTGGAATGGACGCAGCGTGCGCACGACCAGAGAAGTCGTACGCACGAGCATGTATATCTGCTCTGCAGCGGTCTCGTTGAAAGAGAGGCCGAAATTGAAGTTTGTTATGTTGGGGAAAGTCAGCAGGGATGATTATCCAGCGCCACCCCCACCGCCACCTGCCGCACCACCTGCCCCCGCGCTAATTGCCGCCGTGCTGCCGAAGGATGCAGCGGTAACATAGACCATCAAGGCAGTGGTTTCAGCGAGAGCCGCGATATCCATCGATGCACTGGTGACAAACCACTGAAAGGCTTTTTCTCCCTGTGTGGCTCCCATACTGTGTTCGAGAAAAGCTCTGATCCGTTCACGACCACTGGCCAGCGCAACAGCAAAAGCGAGGTAGCGATCAATTTCAGCCGTATCCACAGGGACAAAGGTGCGCTGCTTTGCCGACCGGACAAATCTGCGTATGCGCTTGAGATGCTCGCGCAGCCTTTTGACAGCCTCGGTCTGGCGCAGCAACCCGATACTGACAACCGACAGTGCGACGGAGACCACCGCTAAAACAGCCGCTTCCGGGCCGATGAAAAAAATGGCAATAAAACAGACAACGCTGAGCAAGATACCGGAGAAGAGAAAAGTCTTCATGCGTTTTTTCGAAGCAGGCTCGTAGAATGGCACGACAAGCTCAGCAGAAATAGTTTTGCGCCAGTCTTCCATGAATTCGAGCAGTTCTTTCTTTTTCTTCTTCAACTGCACGAGGGAAAGCCGGCCTTCTGTGCTGATTTCCTGCAAAAATGCCAGCAACTGTGCGGATGACAGATGCTCCGGCCGCTCGCGCTGTGCTTTTTCAGTGAGCACAAAAAATATGTGTTTTTTCGATATCGACTTCTTGCCAGAACTGATGTCATCATCCACTTCTATCACCAGAAAACCTTGCGCGGCCAGCTCAATCAACGCTGCACTCAACGCATAGCTGGTCACGTTCCCGCGAAAATACACAAAGTTTGCCACTGCCGCTGACACGCCCTCTGCCGGCAAACGCGGGTAGCTCTCATTATAGTAAGGGCTGTCCACCCGGGTTCTGTGTCTGAAAAGATTGACAAACAGCAGCAGGCCGTAAAGCGCAACTGCTGCTGACAGCAGCGGCAGAAACCGGGGACGAAGCCGGGCGCGCATGCGCTCACGCTCTGCCAGCTTTTCGGCAGCAGCGATATCATCCCGCACCTGCTGTTCGGCTTCGGAAATCAGACGGCTGGCCGCCGGTTCCTGAACACGTTTTTCAGCCTGAGGGAACATGTCGGCGGGTATCAATACCCGCACCGGAAGCGCGGTTTTGGCCGGCAGAGAGGTCACACTGAGTTCGACCCGGCCATCATCTGTCACGTGCACATCTCCGGATCGTACATTGTGAAGCCAGGCGCGGACTTTCTCTGCCGGGAGACCACGCTCACCGGGCGGTATGATGACAGCGCGCACAGAGCCGGTGCTTTTTTTCCAGCCTGATCCAATAAGATTGTAATAAAATTGCGCCACGTCAGCATACGCGGTAACTACGCCGAGCAGTTTGTACCTCAGGACGAACGTGCGCGACTGATCCCGCGTGTCGTGATACCAGCGCACTTCAACCTGCTTTCTGCGCTCGCGTACGCGATAGCTGCCCGGCTCTTTTGAGCGCCGGCGTACGTAAACCGTCTCACCGTCTGACAGGCTGAGAAAGATAAAACCATCAAGCCCACTTTTGCGAAATACCTGAAAATTATAGCTGAAAGAGCCCTGATAGGACATGGTCCGGCGCTCTTCGACCAGGGCAGAACCATCTGGCTGCAGCTCAACTTTCAACTCAACGGCATCGATGGAGTATTCTTTGGCAGAAACGGCTGAGCCAGCAGCAAAGCCGGCAACCAGGCCCAACAGAACAACAAGACTGAATAACGATAACCGGGATTGGTATTGCATGCTTTTTCTCCTGAGTTTAGCCCGGGGGGTACCAAATTTTGCAGAAAAAAACATCCGGTGTCTCGCCGGACTTCTGAGTCGTTTCCGGAGGAAACGGCGGCTCTTTTTGTCACGTCATGCAAAGGCGACCAGTTGAACAGAAACAAGACCTCGAAAAAAATCTCCAAACTGTCCCCGGCTTCAGCGGGCTTTTTTCATTTCCGGATAGTAAGTGAGAACATGATGACCGGAAACGATACGTATGCTGCCGCAGGATGTTACGCCTGATTTTACGGCACATCGGCTTCGTCCTCTCTGCAGTCAGGAAATAAGGGCATAACAAAAGCCATCCGCCGGGATTCTGGCCGATAAAACTTGTCAGCTATCCGGGTTTTCCAGGAGTGGCTCTTCTCCTGATTGTGTGGGTTGAGAAATCATCACACTGGCCTCGCGTACCGCGACATTTATGTCGCGCCCCAGCCATCCCCACTGAAGCATGCTGAATAACGAAAAAGATCTCATACCGCGCGACATGAATGGCACAGTACAACCGAGGCACTACTCGTACCGCGACATTTATGTCGCGTC
>WFTM01000447.1 GCA_015485525.1 Candidatus Zhuqueibacterota bacterium
GCCTCATCGATGACAGCACCCCGGGCGGTATTGACCAGAATGGCGGTTGACTTCATGCTCTGCAGCGCCTCCCGGTCGATGAGGTGGTGCGTCTCCGGGGTGAGTGGAACGTGCAGGGATAAGAAATCTGCTTCCTCAATCACCACGGAAAAATCGACGCGCTGCGCTGACAGTTCGTTGTTGAGAATTTTATTGTCACGCCTGCTGCTGTACAGAACGCGCATATTCCACCCGCGGGAACGCAGAGCAAAGGCAGTCCCGATACGACCGGCGCCAATGATGCCAAGCGTTTTTCCGCTCAGCTCCTGCCCCAGCATGAGCATCGGCGCCCAGGCTTTGAATTGTCCGGAGCGGGTGAAACGGTCTGCTTCGGGGATGCGCCGGGCGGCCGCAAGCAGCAGCGCCCAGGCAAACTCTGCTGTGGCCTCTGTGAGTATTCCGGGCGTGTTGGTCACCATCACCCCTCGGCGGGTTGCTTCCTCGATATCGATGTTATCATACCCCACAGCCATGTTGGCAACCACGCGCAGAGATTCGCCGGCAGCAGCAAAAAAAGCCGCGTCGATTCTGTCCGTCAGGAGTGAGAGAACACCGTGGGCGCCTGCGACGCGCTCGTGCAGTTCGTGGCGCTCGAGCACGCGATCTTCGCGGTTTATGGAAAAATGAGCACACCGCGAGCGCAGATAGGTGATCGCGGGTTCAGGGATGGGACGCGTCAGAAACACGCGGCAGTCGAGCAGGTCATCGTGCGGCATCGCTTCCCCCTACTCGCGGATCAGACGCAAGTGCTCGCGATAGATGCAGTGGTCCTGAACGACCTGTATGCCGGCCTTTGCCAGCTTATGCGCCGCATCCATATTTCTGATGCCGGTCTGCATCCAGAAGATCGCCGGCTTGTTTTCCATCTCCAACACTTCGGCGGCATGCTGCGGAATGTTATTCGGCGCACGAAAGACCAGCACCATGTCCAGCTTATCCGGAACCTCACCGATGCGGTCATAGGCCTTTTTCCCAAGAGCGCTGTCGGTGGAGGGGTTGACCGGAATGATCTCATAACCGTGCTCAGCGAGATAGTTGGGCACCGTGTACGCAGCCTCATGCCCGCGCGAGCTGTCTTTGATACCGATGACAGCAATTTTTTTCACCTGCTGCAAAATCTTCCGTAACGTCTCATCATCTTCGATCAAGTTATCACGCCACATTCTCTTATCCTCCTGAGCCTGAAAATTCATTCACCCTGCAACTGACTAACTTCCATTTATCAGACGTAACATTTTAATACTCTGAAAAACTCACAGCCTCCTGCCCGCTGCTAAAGGGCATTGATGCATATCATGCGGAACGGCGCGACGCTCCCGGGTTCCGGTCTTCGACCTCCAAAAAACAAAAAAAGCCTGCCAGCATATAGATGCCAGACAGGCTTTAAAGAACTTTATCGTCGTGTTGGTGTTTTCATCCTGACCCTCCCGTGCGCGCCTTTTGTTTCCAGGCTGTTGCGAGCTCTTCGATTGCTGCAGCAATGTAATCATTCAGGCTGTTTTTCGCCACAAATAAATCGCCGGTGCGACCGGATTTTCATTTTTGTTTCAGTCCAGAAACCGTGACGCGAGCGATCAGGCGCCGAATTTGATCAGCCGCCCGGCATGAGCGAGCACCAGGTTCATGATATGCTGCGCCTGAATCTGCCCGAGGCCGCCGGTGATACAGGCGTTTTCGGAAAACTCGGTCACATCATCACGGCGGGCGAGCGGGGAAGAAAGCAGCACCGGCACCGGGTGCCAGCTGTGTGCTCCCATGGCGCACGGGGTCGAATGATCGCCGGTGATCAGCAAAACCTGCGGTTGCAAAGCCGTAATCCGGGGCAGCGCAGCATCCACCTCCTCGATCGCGGCAACTTTGCCGGCGAAGTTGCCATCTTCTCCGGTGGCATCCGTCTTTTTCACATGCATGAAAAAGAAATCATAGTTCGCATAACTGCGTTCGAGCTCATCGATCTGGGTGGAAAAGTTCTGGGAAACCGGCGCGATATCCATGCCCAGCAGGCGTGCGATCCCACGATACATCGGATAGTTCGCGATCGCCAGGGAACGCAGCTTGAATCGTTGTTCCAGACTCTTGTACGGCCGGTGCTTCGCGAGTCCGCGCAACAGCAGCATGTTTGCCTGCTTTTCATTCTTCAGCAGTTCGTGCGTCTGCCGCAGAAACTCCTGCAAATACTGCACGGTTTTTTCCGACTCCGCGTCGTACGCCTGCGGAGGCTTTGGCGGCACTCCGGTTTTTTGCGGGTCTGTATCGCCGATATTGCCCCCAAGCCCGTCACCGCGCAGTACCAGCAAAGCCCGGTGTTCCTTTTCGGTTTCGAGGAAAAACTCGATGCCATCCGGCAAAGAAATGTTTTCGCGCAATATCTGCATGATCCGTTTGTTTTCCTCGGTCGCGATACGCCCTGCCCGGCGGTCAACGATGTTGCCATCGCTGTCCAGGGTTGCCAGGTTGACGCGCGCAGCGACGTCGCGGTCAGTGAGCTCAAAACCGAGCCCGGCGGCAGACAGCACACCCCGGCCGATATTGGCAGAGACCGGCTCATAGCCAAAAAGGCCGAAATGGCCGGGCCCGCTGCCCGGGGTAACCCCCGGCTCCACTGGCGTGGACAGACCGCAGCAACTGTCAGCAACCAGCTTGTCCATGTTCGGCGTTTTCGCTGCCGCCAATTCCGTCACCGGCGAGTCTGCCGTCTGCAAACCTCCCAACCCATCCAATACGAGAAAAACGATCTTGGAATCGTTTTTGATCGTCAAACTATCGATCAATTCGCTGGCCATCTGTTCTCTCCTGAACTCATCTTCTTGCTTTTCTCAGTTAATTTGAGAAGAAATCGGATTATTTTTTTATACGACACGTACATGCGACAACGGCAGAGACCTTGCCCACCGCGCCCGGCTACTTCTTGAAGCGAAAAGCCGACAGACCGGGGAATTCGGCCATATCATTCAGCTCTTCCTCAATCCTCAGCAGCTGGTTATATTTGGCAATTCTGTCTGTTCGGGAAGCAGAGCCGGTTTTGATCTGCCCGACATTACTTGCAACAGCGATATCAGCAATGGTGGTATCTTCGGTTTCACCGGAACGGTGTGAAATGACAGCCGTGTAGCCTGCCTTGTGCGCCATCTCGATGGCTGCGAGGGTTTCGCTCAGCGTGCCGATCTGGTTGACTTTGATCAGGATCGAGTTGGCGATGCCCTCGCGGATACCGCGGCTCAGGCGGGAGGTGTTGGTCACAAAAAGGTCATCCCCGACGATCTGCACTTTGCCGCCAAGCTCGTTCGTCATGTGCTTCCAGCCATCCCAGTCATCTTCTGCCATACCATCTTCGATGGAGATGATCGGATAGCTTTCGACCAGATCAGCATAATATGCGACCATTTCACCAGGCTCGAGAGTGCGGTTTTCCGAGGCGAGATTGTACAGCCCTTTACTGCTGTCATAAAACTCACTCGATGCCGGATCCAGAGCGATGAACACATCCTCGCCGCCCTTGTAACCAGCCTTGTCAACGGCATTCATGATCACATCAAGCGCTTCGCGGTTGGATTTCAGGTCCGGGGCAAAACCACCCTCATCACCAACAGCCGTGTTATATCCCTTGAGCTTGAGAACCGACTTCAATGCATGGAAAATTTCTGCGCCCATGCGCAGGGCCTCGCTGAAAGACTTGGCGCCGGCAGGCATGACCATAAACTCCTGCAGATCAACGTTGTTATCCGCATGCGCGCCGCCGTTGAGAATATTCATCATGGGGACCGGCAGTGTGTGAGCATATACGCCGCCGAGATACTGAAACAACGGCAAACCGCAGGACATGGCGGCAGCTTTTGCTGTTGCCAGAGAAACCCCGAGGATCGCGTTGGCACCCAGCTTGCTTTTGTTTGCGGTCCCGTCCAACTCGATCATCGTACGATCGATGGCGATCTGATCTGTAGCGATCTGGCCGACGACCTCCGGAGCAATGATATCATTGACATTCTGCACAGCGCGCAGAACCCCTTTACCGAGATAGCGAAGATCATCGCCATCACGCAGCTCGACAGCCTCGTGTTCACCTGTCGATGCGCCCGAAGGAACGGCCGCCCGGCCTGTTGCGCCGTCTTCCAGAACGACATCGACTTCGATCGTCGGATTTCCTCGTGAATCCAGAATTTCCCGTGCCTGCACCTCAAGTATTGCACTCATGACTCCTCCTTAGCAGATATTGTGTGAAACCCTGCGTCCGCAAGGTTGACCCGCTTTATATATCCTGATTAGACTCGAATTCGTGCGTTTGTAAAAACCCGCTTTAACTGTCTTGTTAAGAAGCACCGGACTGCTATAAACCCGCGTTATCCACTTGACTCAACGATCGGCCTGATGCAGATATCGACATGTGTCATTCCGGCCAAGCGAAGCGCAGTGCCGGAATCTCATCTTTTCGGACGCGTGCCTGAGTCTGGGGGATTCCGGTCTTCCCCTGCGGGGAAACCGGCATGACGGCTCTGACGCAGGCAGGTGGCATACTCAGGAAAACTGGTTGAAAAAATGCAACCGTACTAATTCAGCAGATACCAGCGCCATAAACTCTCTTGAATATACCCACTATAGGCCCTAAACGATTTCTTCGACTTTGATCAGATTAGTGGTTCCCATCTGTCCCGGCGGCAAACCAGCAGCGATGATGATGAGATCACCCTGGCGGGCAAAGCCGTAGTCCTGCGCTTTGTTGCGCGCCGTTTCGAGCACCTCATCGGTGGTTTCAATTTCGCCTGTATAATATGGATAGACTCCCCAGACGATACAGAGCTGGCGCTGGACATGTTTTTCAACGCACAAGGCGATGACCGGCTTCTCCGGCCGGTGGCGTGCGACCATGCGCGCCGAATAACCACTCCGTGTCGGCGTAACGATTGCCCTGGCCTCGAGCTCATCCGCCATGATCACGGCTGCATGGGTCACCGACTTCGGGATGGAAGTCTCGGATTTTTCCTCGCTATGCGGCGGCACCCAGTAGAGGTGAAACGATTTTTCAGCCGCGCTGAGAATCCTGCTCATGGTCTGGATCACACCCACGGGATCATGGCCGACGGTGGTCTCTTCAGAGAGCATGACCGCATCGCTGCCATCGAGAACAGCATTGGCGACATCAGCGGCTTCGGCACGTGTCGGTCGCGGGCTCGTGACCATCGACTGCAGCATCTGCGTTGCGGTGATCACCGGCGTGCCGCTGCGATTGCATTTCTGAATGATGTTCTTCTGCACCACGGGCACACGCTCCAGCGGCGTTTCGACGGCAAGGTCTCCGCGAGCGATCATGATGCCATCCGCCACCTCGATTATTTCATCGATCGCATCAATCGCTTCATGCTTTTCGATTTTTGCGATAACCGGGATATGCTTTTTTGCCCTGTGGATCATACTCTTGACTTTCATGACATCGCCGGGACGCCGGACAAAACTCAGGGCAACGAGATCGACGCCGTGCTCGATACCGAATTGCAGGTCTGCCCGGTCTTTTTCCGTCAGGCTCGGAATCGCCAGGGTACTCGTGGGCAGGTTAATGCCTTTTTTCGAGCTCAATGTTCCCCCGACCACGACTTTACAGAGAATACCCTCGTCGTTTTTCTCCTCAACCTGCATACTGATAGCGCCATCGGCGAGCAAAATGGTATCGCCGGCTTCAACTGCAAAACGGATATCTTTGTACGTTGTCGACACCCCGGTTTCATCGCCCTCCCTGTCATCAAAAAACAGAGTAAAGCGATCGCCGGACTTGAGCTCCACCGGTTTTTTCATGATGCCGATGCGAATCTTCGGACCGGATAAATCCTGCAAGATCGCCACAGGTATGTTTTTTTCACGGGAGACTTTTCTGATGCGTTGAATAACCCGGGCGTGATCTTCGTGGGTGCCGTGGGAAAAATTCAGGCGGGCGATATTCATGCCGGCATCGATCATGCGCGAGAGCATCTCCTCCGATTCGCTTGCCGGTCCGATAGTGCTGACGATTTTGGTTCTGCGCATAGGGATCACTCCTTGATCAGTACGATGGTAATATCCATAACATTGGTTCCCGTGGGCCCGGGCTTGAAGAGCTGGCCGATCGACGACAAAAGGGTGTAGCTGTCATTTTCCTGCAAAGCCGCGGGAACCGAAAGGCCGAGAGTTTCCACTTTCTCCGCCGTCATCGAGGTAACAAACGCACCCGCCGCATCGGTAGTGCCATCGACGCCGTCTGTTCCGGCGGCAAGCAGACCGATCTGCCCGGCTCCCCTCAGGCGTGGGATGGCAGCCAGCGCCAGCTCCTGGTTACGCCCTCCTTTTCCGCGGCCACGCACGGTTACTGTTGTCTCGCCTCCGGCAAGGATGCAACATGGCGGAGCCAGGGGCCAGCCGTGGTCATGGCAGTCTTTAGCGATGGCTGCGATGAGTTCTCCGGCAACGCGTGCCTCACACTGCAGCCCGGTTGTCAAAATCATCGGGCGATATCCGAGCGCATCAGCTTGTTGCTGTGCAGCCGCCAGGGCCCGGGCATTATTGGCGACAATCTTTGTCACGATGCGATCTCCCGGTGGCAGCACCGGCCTTTCCGGCTCCGGCGAGAGCAGCAGGTCTCTGACTCTGTACGGAAGCTTCTCTTCGATCCCCAGCTCGCGGCATACAGCCAGGGCATGCTCTCTGCTCACCGGCGAACTCACTGTCGGCCCGGAACCAATGATTGCCGGATCATCTCCAACAACATCAGAAATGATCACATTCAGTATGCGTGCTGCCCTGAGTTTTGCAGCCAGCCGGCCACCCTTGACCCGCGAAAGCGCCTTGCGGACCGTGTTGATCTGTCCGATGTCCGCGCCGCTTTCGAGCAGCAGGCGCGACACGGTGCGTTTGTCTGCAACAGTTATCGGCGGCTGAGGAGAAACAAGTAATGCCGAGGTTCCGCCGGAGAGTGCCACGATCACTGTGGCATCGTGTTCGATTTTTTCAGCGAGGCGCAGCACATGCTCCGTCGCCTGTACTGCTGCCGCCTCCGGCAGAGGGTGAGAGGCGGTGTAAACAGCGATTTTTTCCGGCAGGGACTTCTTGTGTGCTCCCCTGGGGGCAATGACAACGCCAGCCCGGACGAGATCACCACACCTGGCCAGCACCTCGGCAGCCATGGGAAAAGCCGCCTTGCCAAAAGCCAGCACATACACAGGCCCGCCTCCGATGCGGATTCCGTCACAATAAACTCCACCATCATGGCATGAGAGAACCCGCCTCACCGAGGCTGCCGGCTCAACAGCGGCAACTGCCGCGTGGTAAATAGCGCCGGCATGGGTGAGAAGCTTTTTTTCATCAGGCCGCATCACGTCCCGTCAGGGCCAGTATTCCGGATCACGGCTGAACTCTCCCTCAAAGGGCTTCAGCCGGTCTTTATAAATTTTGATGTTGAAATTGAAATGATAGGCAACCTGCAGGACCTGGTTGACGGCTTTATAGAGCGCCTGCACATCTGGACCGCCGCGATTGATTTTTTCTATCGCCGGGACGATACGCGTTTTTAAAATCTCATATAACGTATCCTGCAGCAGGGCACTGTTCAACTCCAGCTGCATCCGGCGCTGTACGGAGTTCAATTCGAGAAGCTGAGCACAGACCTCCGGTTCGAATTTTTTCTTCAGGCGAAACAGAATGTCCCGCAGCAACTTTTCCAGCTCAGAGGCCACTTCTGTCAAATCGACCGTGATGCCGAGCTTTTGTGCCAGATGCACCAACTCGACCGCCTTCTCATACTCTGCGTTATCTTCCTGTTCTGCAGCTGCATGAATGGCCGCAAGAATTTTGTATTTCAGAGCGATGCGGGTTGGCTGGGCCAATTCTTCCGGAGCATCAACCTGCAGCTTGGCGATCGTTCGCAGTAATTTCTGATTCTTCTCGTAAATTTTAAAATAGTCCGGCAAGAGGTTTTTCTTTTGCTCCGAGACCAGGACATCGACGATTTCCTGGCGTTGATCGATCAGCAGCGTATTCAGGTCATAAGCTTCTGTCTTCCAAATGCGTTTGACTTCAGTAAAAAGCGAATCCACGCCTGTTTGGATGGCCGCCTGCAGTGCTGTGCGGGCATCCGTATAATTCCAGTCGCCGTTATTTTTGCGAATGAAACACCGAAGCTTTTCACCCATCGAACGGTTCAGCAGAACGTAGCACACCTCTTCTTCCTGCAGTGTGAGGCGCGAGACGGTTTTGACAACACCGAGGTCAATGGTGATATTTCCAGCGGTAAAATGATCTTCTTCCAAAACATGCAGATCATAGGCAAAAAGTTTCTGTTGTGTTCCCTTTCGGGCGCCGCGGCGCATCAACACCCTGACCGCATAGTGGCCGATGATGTCCTCCAGTGTAAAGCGGGACTTCAGCACGAAATTATTGTATATCCACTCGCCGTCATGATAGTCTTTAATATTGCTTCGTGCTTTGCGCAGGTCAGCAACAAAAGTGGTTTCAAGTTCCGCCGTGGTGAGGTCTTCAGCCAGCTCGATTGCCCGGGCTGCATATTTCAGAATCTGCACGGTTTCCAGACCGGAGAGCTCTGTAAAAAACCAGCCGCAACTGGTGTACATCAACTGCGCCTGCCGTTGAATTTCCATCAGCTTGAGAGCTGTGGTCTGTTCTGCCCTGGAGAGTTCCCGCGCAGCCTGTTCGGCAAAAAAGGCTTCTATTGTAGCCGGTCTCCGATCGAGAATTACGTCGATATACGCATCTCTGGCGCGCCAGACATCGGTAAACAGACCGTGCGCCTGCTCTTCTGTGATGGTATTCAGCCGGTCGCGCAGGTTATCCAGTGCCGTGCGCAGGGGCGTTCGCCATTCCTGCTGCCACCCATCCTCGCCACCGGTGGAGCAGCCACAGTTCCGGTACCACCGCCCGACCCCGTGCGCGCAGCTCCAGGCTGTGCCTTCACCATTGGGGCCGGGTTTGAGTTCAACCTCAAACTCGGGTGGGTTAGCGGCAAGAAATGCACTATAGTTGATCGGTTCGATATCGCGCGCTTCTGCCTCGACGTTGAGCAGATAGGCCAGCCCGAGCTCTCCAAAGCGATCGTGATGACCATAGGTCTCGCCATCTGTGGCGATGGAAACGAGGGCGGTTTTCAGTTCGTTTCCAAAGGCACTGTCGATACGTGCAGACATTTGCGAGGCATTGCGCAACAAATGTTCAAAACTGATCCCCCGCGCCAGATCACCGTGATAGAAAAAGATATCCAGAAACCGATCGCGGTTTTTGTTGCCCCGGGCGTCGCGGGCAAAACAGCGGTATGGCCTGCGCGTATCGATCTCCCCGTGTTCGACGCCGGTCCATTCTGCTGTTTCACTGGTAAGCGGGCGAATCCGTTGTGCCTGGTGTGGTGAAAGAATGAGATATTTCAATGAGGGAAAAGTCGTGAGAAGATCGAGGGTCTTCTGGTTGATCGCCGTTTCAGGCAACCAGATCGATTCGGGCTCACGCTTGAACCGGTGGCGGAAGTCGGCTATGCCCCAGCGGATCTGCGTGAGCTGATCCCGTTCGGCTGCCAAAGGCATGATGATGTGGTTATAGCACTGCGCGATGGCAGAGCCATGCCCGCCAAAATGCGCCACACTGGCCCGGTCGGCCTCCAGAATTTTCGCATAGGTGACCGGTGCGTGCTCTTCCAGCCAACTCAACAGGGTCGGCCCGAAGTTAAAATTGATCAGTTTATAATTGTTGACGATTTCGACGATTCTGCGTGAGGCATCGAGAATGCGGGCATGCGCATTGGGGAAATAACACTCCCGCGTGATCCGTTCGTTCCAGTCGTGATCCGGGGCTGCGCTGGGCTGGCATTCGATGGTTTCAGTCCAGGGGTTTTCTCGGGGAGGTTGATAGAAATGGCCGTGGATCGTCAGGTACTTTTTCATGGGGCAACGATACGAATTTTAGCCTTCTTTCGCAAGAGCTTTATAGTCACAGTTTTGCAATCTCCAGGCTGATTTGAGCGCAAAATCACAGGCGGAAACCGAAGTCATGCTCCTGGCTTTTTCCGCTTCGGCTTGAGATCCAGAGCCGGGCGATAAAAGCCCTTTGAAGTCTGGCTATCCATTTAACTCAGCAATGTTGCATTTTTTCAGCCAATAGCCAGAGCACAGCACATGCCTGCACCAGATCATTCCGGTTTCCCCGTAGGGGAAGACCGGAATCTCCCGGACTCAGGCACGTGCCGGAAAAGATGAGATTCCGGCACTGCGCTGCGCTTGGCCGGAATGACAGATGCCGGTATCTGAGCGGAGCCCGGTTTGCTGAGTGAACTGGATACC
>WFTM01000448.1 GCA_015485525.1 Candidatus Zhuqueibacterota bacterium
CATCAGGTTATCAAGAGATTGCATTATTGAGCGCATCTGTTTACTTTAGCAACAGACATAGTATGAACAGAACAATGTGCGATGTTTCTCATGACAAGCAATGGAGAGAATCATGGATCTGTCAACCACATACCTCGGCCTCAAACTCCGCTCACCCCTGGTCCCTTCCGCCTCCCCCCTCAGCGAGGATATCCATAAAATCAGACACATGGAAGAAGCCGGCGCCGCGGCTGTGGTGCTGCATTCCATCTTTCAGGAGCAACTTCTCGAAGGTGAGGCAGACCCGATGATTCCGTCTCACCTTGTGGCAGGGCCCGAAGAGTTCAGCATGACCCCGGATGAATATCTCGAACATATCCGCAAAACCAAGGAAAACGTCGATATCCCGATCATCGGCAGCATCAACGTGACGGCGCCCGGCAAATGGCTCAACTATGCCAGGCAGATCGAACAGGCCGGCGCAGATGCTCTTGAGCTGACTATTTATTATATTCCGACGGATTTGTCTGTTGCAGGAGCGGATATCGAAGCGAACTATGTTTCTGTTGTCGAGGAAGCGAGGAAGGCGGTGTCATTACCCTTAGCTGTCAAAATCAGCCCGTTTTTCAGCAATCTTGCCAATATGGCCCGACAGCTCGATAACGCTGGTGCAGATGCCCTGGTTCTCTTCAACCGGTTCTACCAGCCGGACATCTTTCTGGAGACTCTCGAAGTGCGACCGCACCTTCTGCTGAGCACATCACAATCCCTCTATCTGCCCATGCGCTGGATTGCGATTTTATACAGCCGCATTTCGGCTGATCTCGCGGCAACCAGCGGCATCCATCACTCGACAGATGTGGTCAAAATGCTGATGAGCGGCGCCAGCATCACCATGCTGTGCTCCATTCTGCTGCGCCACGGCATCGATTCGATCCGCAGCCTGGAGCAGGGCCTGAAGCGCTGGCTGCAGGCGCACGAGTATGAGTCCGTCGAAGTCGTCCGCGGCATGCTCAGCCAGCAAAACTGCGAAGACCCCAGCGCTTTCGAACGCCTGCACTACACCCGCGCCCTGAAGGGCTATTACAGCAACCCGGCGAGTATCGGGGATTGAGAAGTTGGAGAGCTGTCAGGACGATGCATTCCGTGCAGGGCAGATGCGAGGAAGGCCGGGGAGCACCGGGAATACATCGTCCTCGGCGATCACGAAAAAATCATTTTGATCAAATAATAGAATCCGATCGCGCCAAAGGCCCCGGCCGGGATAGTCACGACCCAGGAGATGACGATATTCGAAACCACGCGCAGGTTGAGAGCATTGATGCCCCGGGCCAGCCCGACGCCGAGGACACCACCGACGAGGGTATGCGTAGTGCTCACCGGCAGGCCAAGTTTCGAGGCCAGTACGATCGTGGTTGCAGCAGCAAACTCTGCACTGAAGCCACGCGTCGGCGTCAGCTCGGTAATTTTCTTGCCGATGGTGATCATCACCCGCCAGCCCCACGTCGCCAGCCCGATGACGATACCGAGACCACCGAGACCGAGCACCCACAGGGGAACAGCGGACTTCATCGCCATGACGCCGGTATTGAGGATAGTGATCACCGCGGCCAGCGGGCCGACTGCATTGGCGACATCATTGGCGCCGTGGGCAAAGGCCACAAAGGCAGCGCTGAGCACCTGCAGGAAAACGAAAATCCGCTCAACGGTTTTATAATCTGAGCTGGTTTGCTCGGTGGTGATGCCTTTCTGCACATCTTTGGACAGGATGGCAAGATTTTCGGCTATGCGCTGCAGCTCATCTTTGACCACGCCACGAGCAAGGTCAGCACCGGCGCGCGTGTGCTTTTCCGCCTTTAAAATGCTTTTGGCCACTCCTGCCGGCTGGCGGATAACAACGCGCTCTTTTGACTGCACTGATTGGATATTCCTGACCAGAAAATGACTCACCACTGCAGCCACGACCCCAACCAGAGAGGCGATCAAGGAAGCCGTTCCGAAATCGAGGTTCAGCTTCAGGTTTTTCAACCCCTTGAAAACCAGTGTCAGGGTCAAAACAAAGAAAACGACAAAAACCAGATAGGGCGTGATGCGCTTCGCAACCCCGACCGGGTCATCGCTGTTATAGATGAGCTTTTGCAACGTAGAAAAAAGCAGGAACGCGATCGTGCCACTCAATAAAGGCGAAACAACCCAACTGGCAACGATTGCGCTGACTTTGGCCCAGTCTGCCGCGGCCATACCGCCATACATGACACCAAAACCGAGCACAGCACCGACGATCGAGTGCGTCGTTGAAACCGGCCAGCCATTATAGGAAGCGATCTGCAGCCAGACGGCAGCGGCGAGCAGCGCGCCGATCATGCCATAGACAAGATCCATCTCATGGCCCAGAAAAATGTTTGGGTTGATGATCCCCTTGCGAATGGTTTCCGACACATGGGTGCCGACCAGAAAAGCACCGGCGAATTCAAGTACCGCAGCAATGATCACCGCGCGTTTTATCGTCAGGGCGCCGGAGCCGACCGATGTACCCATCGCATTGGCGACATCGTTGGCGCCAATGCTCCACGCCATATAGAAACCACTGACAACAGCAAATATCAGCAGTATCGTTTCAATTGCCATTCTATTTCCCTCCCTTCCTCAGACTCACAGTTGCCGATAAACATGATAAGCCGGTTCCTCAAATTATAAAAATCGCCCGGCATCGTCCCGTCCGATTTTGCGATAGTTATCCCGCTTTTTTCAGAAAGTTGCGCCTTGCGCAAGGCACGCCGGAATAACTGAAAATTTTTCCCGGATGTCTCATCAAATTATTTGACAATTAAAATACTGTTGCCAAAATCGCAGAATTCACGATCTCGCTGCTTATTTGTTATCCAGCAGCATACGCACGCGATTGGCCAATTTTTCAGACAGATTTCCAAAAGCCGCTACGGATTTGAGAATGTTGATCCACAAACTGAACTCGCTGTAGCTCAGTTTATCGTCTAGGTTATACAGTTTTTTCAACAGCTTGCGCTGCATGATATCCGCTTCGTGCTCCATATAAGCGACGTCGTCGATCATCAGAGTCACCTTCTTCGCCTCTTTGCCGCCGAAAGAGGTCTGCAAAAGCTCATCCATCTGGCGAATAATTGCGCGGGCGCTGGTAACAGCCTCGATGTTTTTATCCATGAAGGCTTTGAGCTCCTCATCCATCTCTTCGATCGGTTCGAGCTTTTTCAGACCCATGAGTACGCCGAGGTCTTCAGCCGTATCGGCGATGGAATCCTGCAGAGAGAGAATCTCGAGCAGATCGCCGCGATTGACAGCGAGAAACAGGCCCTGAGGTAACTGGCCGCGGATTTCATTCTTGAGCAGGTCCGCTGCATGTTCGAGCTCGGAGATTTCATCGGCTATTTTTTGAATACCACTATAGTCCTTGCTGACAAAAGCAGCATACAACCGTTCAACCTGTTGTACACACTCGCAGACCTTCTCCATGTGGCTCTGCAAAGGAGAAAACGGCGACCGCGAGAACAAGCTTTCCAATATGCTCATAACTCTGACTCCTCATCTGTAAATTTATAACTTTACTTTCTAACCCAATTTATTGCTGACGTAGTCTGGCTATCCATTTAACTCAGCACTGTTGCCACTAGTGTCCGGGCGTTGTAATTTTTTTGAAGCTATAAGACGATATAAAACAATTGCTTAGTCCGTTTATTTTCTGGCTATCCATTTAACTCAGCAATGTTGCATTTTTTCAGCCAATAGCCAGAGCACAGCACATGCCTGCACCAGATCTGTCATTCCGGTTTCCCCGTAGGGGAAGACCGGAATCTCCCGGACTCAGGCACGTGCCGGAAAAGATGAGATTCCGGCACTGCGCTGCGCTTGGCCGGAATGACAGATGCCGGTATCTGAGCGGAGCCCGGTTTGCTGAGTGAACTGGATACC
>WFTM01000449.1 GCA_015485525.1 Candidatus Zhuqueibacterota bacterium
CCCTGGCCACCGGGTATCCTGGATGCGTACAGGGCGCCTTTGCAGCACAGCAAAAAAATCGGACTACATTTTACTAAACGCATAAACGATTCAACCCATGTCCCCCATCATGACGGCACTGGCAGCGCTTGGCGGCCTCACATTTCTCCTCGCCCTGTTGCTCGTCCTGGCCAATAAAAAACTTTTCGTTCAGGAAGACCCTCGCATCGATCTCGTCGATGATATGCTGCCACACGCCAACTGTGGCGCCTGCGGCTATCCCGGCTGCAGGCCCTTTGCGGAGGCGCTGGTCAAAGGTGAGGTGCTGCCCGGTAAATGCACGGTCAGCTCGGAGGAGGGGCGTCTCGCCATCGCGAATTTTCTCGGCGTTGATGCTGGCATGGAAGAAAAACGCGTCGCCCGGCTTGCCTGCGCCGGTGCTGTCAATGTTGCCCGCAACCAGGCCCGGTATAAAGGTTTGCAAAGCTGCCGTGCTGCAGCACTCGTCGCCGGAGGCGGCAAAGGCTGTTTCTGGGGCTGCCTCGGTCTCGGCGATTGTGCTGATGTCTGCGATTTCGATGCTCTGCATCTGAACGCCTTTTTCCTCCCCATAGTTGACGAAGAAAAATGTACAGCCTGTAATGCCTGTGTGGAAATTTGCCCCAAGGGACTCTTCTCCCTGCATCCGGTAAGCCACAGGTTGTGGGTCAACTGTAAAAATTTAGAAGCCGGCGATGAGATACTTCAGGAATGTGAGGTGGCATGCACAGCCTGCGGCCGCTGTGCTATGGATGCCCCGGACAACCTGATCACTATGAGGAACAACCTGCCGGTCATCGACTACAGCAAAGATCACAAAACCAAAGTACCGATCCAGCGCTGCCCGACCGGCGCCATCGTCTGGCTGGATGAGAGCGGTGAGGTGATCAAAGGCTCTGAGGCCAGAAAAGTATTGCGCAAGAGTACCCTGCCGGAGCTGCCGACCTGAGCCGCCCGGCTGTTCTTTCTGCCCTTTGGCCGCTGTGTCTTGTGTAATGAAAATAAAGTTAAGTCCGGTTGATACAACATTCAGAAATTTTCAGGTCAAGAAAGAAGGACGGTGACCATGGCTAAGCAAAACAAACCCTTCAAGTATCCCGGCACGCGTGCCGCAATGGACGGCAACACCGCCGTCATCATGTGCGAACGGGAATCATCCGACGCAGCCGGAGCCTATCCCATCACCCCATCGACGCAGATGGGAGAGTACTGGGCTGAGGAAACGGCCAAAGGCCATATCAATATTTCCGGCCGGCCGTTGATTTTTATCGAACCCGAGGGGGAACACGCGGCCGCTGCAGTGACAGCCGGGCTGGCCATGAGCGGGCTGCGCGCAGCCAATTTCTCGTCCGGGCAGGGCATCGCCTATATGCACGAATCCCTGTACGCCGCTGTGGGCAAGCGGCTGACCTATGTCCTCAACATCGGCGCGCGCGCCATGACCAAATCGACCCTGAACGTGCACGCGGGACACGACGATTACCACGCTGTTGACGACACCGGTTTTTTCCAGCTTTTTGCCAAAAACGCCCAGGAAGCGGCTGATCTGAACATCATAGCGCACCGCATCGCCGAGCTGGCGCTGACGCCCGGCATCGTGGCCCAGGATGGCTTTCTCACCACCCACCTGATCGAATCCCTGCTGGTGCCGGAACGTGAACTGATCGAGGAATATCTCGGCCGGCCGGATGATATCATCAAAACACCGACGCCGGCGCAAAGGCTGATCTACGGCGAAACCCGGCGGCGCATCCCCGAGCTGTGGGATGTCGATAATCCGATGATGGCCGGAATCGTGCAGAACCAGGATTCCTATATGCAGAGCGTGGCGGCACAACGGCCGTTTTTCTTTGACCATGTGCAGGAGCTGGCAGAGCAGGCTTTTGAGGAGTTTTATCAGCTCACCGGCAGGCGCTATGGCCGCATCTGGAGCTACCGGATCGAGGATGCCGACTATCTCATCATCGGCCAGGGCAGTGTCATCCCCAGTGCTGAGGCAGTCACCGATTATCTGCGCGAAACCCGTGGCCTGAAGGTCGGCGTTATCAACATGACCATGTTCCGCCCCTTTCCCGGCGATCTGCTCGGCAAACTGATCAAGGGCAAGAAAGGCGTTGCTGTGCTCGAACGGCTGGACCAGCCTCTGGCTGAAGACCTGCCCATGGTGCGCGAGATCCGCGCGGCCATCAGCAAATGCCTTGAAAACGGTGTGGCGAAAAAAGACCTGCCCTGGCCGGACTACGATGTCTGGAAAAAAGAAAGTGATGCCCCGCCGATCTACTCCGGTTCCTTCGGCATGGGCAGCCGCGACCTGCAGCCCGAGGGCCTGATCGCAGCGGTGGAAAATATGCTGCCAGAGGGCAAGATGCGCAAACGCTTCTATCTGTCCATCGATTTCATCCGCGAACATCCCTACACACCCAAGCAGGAGCTGCATCAGCAGAACATCCTCGATGCCTATCCGGAGATCAAAGAGCTCTCCCTGCGCGGCAGCGAAAACCCGAACCTGATGCCCGAAGACAGCATCACCGTGCGCTTTCATTCCGTGGGCGGCTGGGGAGCGATCACTACCGGAAAAAACCTGGCCATGACCCTGTTCGATCTGCTCGGCTATCACATCAAGGCCAATCCCAAGTACGGTTCCGAGAAAAAAGGCCAGCCGACGACCTACTACCTCTCAGCCGCTCCGGAGCCGATCCGCATCAACTGTGAATACCACTATGTCGATGTGGTGCTGTCGCCGGACCCGAACGTGCTCAAGCACACCAACGCCCTTTCCGGTCTGAAAAAGGGCGGCGTGTTCATCATCCAAAGCGATCTCGAATCACCGGAAGCTGTCTGGGCCTCTTTCCCGGAGCACTACCAGAAGCTGATCATCAAGAATGAAATCCGGCTGTTTTACATCGATGCGTTCAAGATCGCTCGTGAGGAAGCTTCAGACCCAGAGCTGCAGTTCCGCATGCAGGGGATCGCCTTTCAGGGCGCCTTCTTTGCCGCTTCACCGGTGATGCAGCAAAAAGGCCTGACCGAGGAGAAACTCTTCGCCGCCATCGAGGAGCAGCTGCGGCACAAATTCGGCGACAAAGGTGCCCGTGTGGTTGAGGATAACCTGCGCGTCGTGCGCCGGGGTTTTGATGAGATTCGCGAAATCACGGAAAAGACTGCCGGCTCCGGCGATGGCAAGGCTGTGATCGCATACAAAGAGCCGCCCCTGCCGGTGATGCTGAAAAAACAGCCCCAGAGCAAAGCACCGCTCAGCGACATCCACCGCTTCTGGGAACAGACCGGTAATTTTTACGCCACCGGGCACGGCAATGACAACATCACCGATCCTTTCATCGGGCTGAGCGTCATGCCGGCTGTTACCGGCGTGTTCCGGGATATGACCGGCATTCGTTTCGAGCATCCACAATGGATTCCGGAGAACTGCACCGCCTGCGGCAACTGCTACACCGTTTGTCCGGACACGGCCATTCCCGGGCTGGTCAATGAGGTCGGCCAGGTGCTGGATACAGTGGTTCAGCGCGTCAAAAAACACGGCCACAGCCTCAAACATCTCCCCCGTGCTGTCCGGGTGATGGAGAGCAAACTGCGCGAGCTTTTCGACGAATCCGGTGAATCGGCTTCGGTGAGTGCGCTGATGGATCAGGCGATCAAAAATACCATTGCAGCCAGCGACCTGCAGGGCGAGGAGCTGAAAACGCTGCAGAAGGAGTTCCGCCTGTTCGAAGAGGAGCTGGGGGATTTCCAGTTTGCCCTGACCCGGCCTCACTATACGGTGATGGAGAAAAAGGAGAAAAACAGCGGCGGGCTGCTCAGCATCACGGTCAACCCTTACACCTGCAAGGGCTGTATGGAGTGCGTCGAGGTGTGTAATGACGATGCCCTGCGGCCGGTAACCCAGACCGAAGACAGCATTGCCAGCCTGCGCAAAAACTGGGATTTCTGGCTCGATTTGCCCAATACGCCGAAGAAATATATCCGCGTCGATGACCTCGAAGAAGGTATCGGAGCGCTGGAGACCATTCTGCTCAACAAAGATGCCTACCAGTCGCTGATGAGCGGTGACGGCGCCTGTCTGGGATGCTCGGAAAAAACCGTCATTCATCTGTTCACAGCCACGGTCGAATCTCTGATGCAGCCGCGCATCGAGAAACATGTGGCTTATCTCACTGAACTGATCGAAAAGCTGGAAAAACACATCCAGCTTCGGCTGGTGCAGAGCATGGATGTCAGCGATTCTTCGGCGATGGAGAAAATCGTCGAGGAGCTGCACGACACCGACCTGACCCTGGCTGCGATCGCCGGCAAGATGGAACGGTTGCGCGGCTCGGAGCCGATCGATGAAGACTGGCTGCGGCGGGTAACCCAGCTCATCGCCAGGCTGAAAAACCTGCGCTGGAAATACACCGAAGGCACGACCGGGCGCGGACGGGCAGCCATGGGCATGCTCAACGCCACGGGATGTACCTCGGTCTGGGGCAGCACCTGGCCATTCAATCCGTACCCATTCCCGTGGGCCAACCATCTGTTCCAGGACTCGCCCTCGATGGCGATGGGAATTTTCGAAGGCCACATGGCGAAAATGGCCGAGGGTTTCAAAGCCATCCGCATGGCCGAGCTTGAGCTGGAAGGCAAATACAAACCGGAAGAGCATGAGCCCTATTTCAAATATTTCAACTGGCGCGAATTCAGCGATGAAGAGTGGCTGCTGTGCCCGCCGGTGGTTGCCCTGGGCGGCGACGGCGCCATGTACGACATCGGCTTCCAGAACCTGTCGCGCATGATGATGTCCGGTAAGCCGATCAAAGTCATCGTTGTGGATACGCAGGTGTATTCCAACACCGGCGGACAGGCCTGTACCTCCGGTTTCCACGGCCAGGTTTCAGATATGGCCCAGTTCGGCAAAGCGTTCAAGGGCAAGGAAGAAGTCCGCAAGGAGATCGGCCTGATCGGCATGGCGCACCGCACCACATATGTCATGCAGAGCACGCTGGCGAATCCAAGCCACATGATCCAGGGCTTTGTCGAAGGCCTGATGGCAAAACGGCCGGCGCTGTTCAACCTGTACACCTCCTGCCAGCCGGAGCACGGCATCGGCGATGATATGGGCCAGCACCAGGCCAAGCTGGCGGTTGAATCGCGCGCCTATCCCCTGTTCCGCTACAACCCGGACAAAGGCAAAACGCCGGCGGAATGCTTTGATCTCGAAGGCAACCCGGCGCTGGACCAGGACTGGCCGAGCTACACCCTGACGTACAAAGAGGGCGGCAGGGAAAAAACCATGGACTTGCCGATGACCTTTGCCGACTTTGCCGTCACCGAAGCGCGCTTCCGAAAACATTTCCGCCACGCTCCGGAAGAAACCTGGAATGACAGCATGGTTCCTCTGGCTGATTTCCTCACCATGGATGAGGATGAACGCGAAGGCAGATTCCCCTACATCTGGGTCGTGGATCGCAAGCAGCGCCTGGGCCGGCTGATCGTGTCGAGCACGATTGTGGACTCCACACAGGAAAGGCTGGATTTCTGGATCATGCTGCGTGCCATTGCCGGGCTGGATGCCAGCCGGGAACCGCAGGAAGATATCGAAAAACGCATTCGCACAGAGGTCGTGCAAAATATCGCCAGCGGCCTGCTGCAGCTCGCCAGCGGCAACGGCACCGGCCTGGAAATGCTTGCCAGCCCCGCTCTGGCCGCCCCGGATACGGAGACAGCCGCTGCAGCAGAGGATGCCGGTTCAGCGGCGAGCAACGGCGAATATATGGCACCCTGGATCGAAACGGAAAACTGCACATCCTGCGATGAATGCGTCAATCTGAATCCAAAGATTTTTGCCTACAACGCGGATAAGAAAGCATACATCAAGGACCCCAAAGGCGGGCCATACTCTGACCTGGTCAAAGCAGCGGAAAAATGCACCGCGCAGGTGATTCACCCCGGTCTGCCTGCGGACCGGTCGGAGAAAGATATCGACAAATGGATCGCGCGTGGGGAGAAGTATAATTGAACCACCCGGCCGGCGGGGACGGCCGCTAACCGTTTTTTCTTTGGGGGAGATGCCGGATTGCAAACATCGATACTGGAACGGACAAATAAAAACAGACGACTAGGCGTTGTCCCTACTGGTTATCCATTTAACTCAGCACGGTTGCATTTTTTCAACCAGACCGGGTGACAACAGCACGTGTCTACCCCAGAACCGTCATTCTGGTTTCCCCGCAGGGGAAGACCGGAATCTCCCACACTCAGGCACGGGCCAGAAAAGATGAGATTCCGGCACTGCGCTGCGCTTGGCCGGAATGACACATGCCGGTATCTGAGTCGGCCCCAGTTTGCTGAGTTAACTGGATACCCGGAGCTGTCCCAGACAGCGCGAAGGCCGCGCAGCAGAATAAAACCCAGAGCACATGGAAGCGACACCGACCGTCAGAAAAACCTTCGCACACGGCATTCACCCGCCGGATTTTAAAGAGGAAACCCGGAGCAAACCGATCCGCCGTTTCCCTTTTGCCCCGGTGATGATCGTGCCCCTGTCGCAACACATCGGCAAGCCGGCAAAACCGGTAGTTGCCGAAGGGCAGGAAGTGGAACGCGGCCAGCTCATCGCCGAGCCGGATGGCTTTGTCTCTGTGGCCATGCACGCACCGGCATCCGGGATCATCCGCAAAATCGGGTTGGCGCCGCACCAGAGCGGGCGCATGGTGGAGAGTATTTTTCTGCAACCCTTCCCTGCCTCCGGCCAGCAGGTGGACCCGGGCACGCCCTGCGAGGTTGAAACCGCTTCACCGAAAGAAATCATCACAGCGATCCAGCACGCAGGTATCGTCGGGCTCGGGGGGGCGGCATTCCCGACCCATGTCAAGTTGTCCATCCCCGAGGATAAACGCATCGACACCCTGATCATCAACGGCGTGGAGTGCGAACCCTATCTGACCACAGACCATCGCGTCATGCTGGAACAGACCGGTGATATTTTCACCGGCATCCGCTACGTGCTCAAGGCCACGGGCGCAAAACGCGCCATCATCGGCATTGAGGCAAACAAGCCCGATGCTGCCCTCAAACTGCGGCGTTCCATCCCCGAGGAGATGCCTGTAAACGTGGAACTGGTCAAGGTCAAATATCCGCAGGGTGCGGAAAAAATGCTGATCACGGCCTTGCTGGGGCGGGAGGTGCCCTCCGGCGGCCTGCCCGCAGATGTGCACGTCGTGGTCATCAACGTGGCCACTGCTGCGGAAATTGGCCGGCTGCTGCCACGCGGGCGCGGCATCATCGAGCGGGTCATCACAATCACCGGCCCGGCGATCAGCAAAAAGGGCAACTACCTGATTCCTATCGGCACTCCGCTGCGGTACGCGCTGGACCAGGCCGGTTTGCACGAGGATGTCAGCGAAGTCGTGCTCGGCGGCCCGATGATGGGACAGGCAGTGAGCAGTCTGGACATTCCCATAACCAAGGGGACTTCCGGCATCGTGGCGTTTACCTCTGCGGAGACCAACCACAGGCCGGAAAAAATTTACCCCTGCATTCACTGTGCGTACTGCGTCGATGCCTGCCCGCTGTTTCTCAACCCATCTCGTTTGGGAATTCTGGCAAAACAGGGCGAATATGAGCGCATGGCCGCAGAGTATCACCTGATGGACTGTTTCGAATGCGGCTCCTGCTCATGGGTGTGCCCGTCGAATATTCCCCTGGTGCAGTATTTCCGCATCGCCAAAGGCATCATCAGAGAAAAGAAAGCGCAATCATGAGTTTACCGAAAAAAACACTCGAGATCCGAACATCTCCACACCTGAAAAGCCCGATACAGACCGACACCATCATGCGCAATGTCGTCTATGCTCTGCTGCCGGTCGCTGCGTTTGCGGTTTATCTCTTCGGGCTGGCTGCCCTGCTGGTGTTGCTGGTCTCCACCCTCGCTGCGGTGTTGACGGAGCACTTTTTGTGCATCCTCAACCACCGCGAATCAACCATAGGCGACTGGTCTGCAGTGATCACCGGGCTGCTCTTAGGCCTGACGCTGCCACCGGCCCTGCCCCTGTGGATGGTCGCCTGCGGTGGAATCATCGCCATTGCCCTGGGAAAATTCATGTTTGGCGGTCTGGGGTATAACAGCTTCAACCCGGCCCTGGTTGGCCGGGCTGTGCTGCAGGCCTCCTTCCCGGTGGCAATCACCACCTGGTACCCGGCGATGACTCCCGACAGGTTCTCCAGCCTGCCCGCTTCAAGCCTGACCATGCCCTTTATGAAACCGGTCTGGGACACTGTGACCACGGCAACGCCCCTCGGGCAAATGAAATTCGAGCACATTGCTGCAGAGACAGACAAACTGTTTTTTGGCATGAGCGGTGGCTCGGTCGGCGAAACGAGCGCACTGATCATCCTCATCTGCGGAGCTTATCTCGCCGCACGCAACATGCTCAACTGGCGCATCCCGGTGACGATTTTTGCCGTGGTCGCCGGTCTCACCGCCATTTTCCACGGCATCAGCCCGGAAACATATCCGACGCCACAGTTCATGCTGTTTTCCGGCGGCCTCATGCTGGGCGCGGTGTTCATGGCCACGGACATGGTGGCCTCGCCCCTGACCACACCCGGCGTGATCGTGTACAGTGCTGTCATCGGTGTGATGATCGTGGTGATCCGCTTCTGGGGAGGGCTGCCCGAAGGGGTGATGTACGCCATTTTATTCGGCAACGCTGTTTCGCCGCTGATCGAACGCTCGATCCAGCCACGTGTGTACGGCACCACAAGCAGGAGGGCCAAAGCATGAACCACCATCATCCGACGCTGAATCCACCCGCGGCTGAACCACCGAGCAGTTGGCCGATGATCCGAGCGCTGGCCGGGATCGGCATTCTCTGTTCGCTGCTTATCGTCAGCACGTGGCAACTGACCCTGCCGACGATCACCAAGAAGAAAAACGAGTATCTGGAAAAAGCCATCTACCAGGTTCTGCCCGGAGCAACGAGTAAAAAAACGTTTAAAATCACTCCTGATGGAAAAATCGAACAGTTTGAGGGCGAAGAGCGCGGCGTGCAACGCGTTTTTGCCGGTTATGATGACCAGGGGCGGCTGGTCGGTCTGGCGATCGAAGCCCGTGGCCAGGGCTTTCAGGATGTGCTGAAAATTCTCTACGGATTTTCTCCCGAAAAGCAGGCGATCATCGGCATGCGTGTGCTGGAGAGCAAGGAGACCCCCGGTCTTGGCGACAAGATCGAAAAAGATCCTGATTTCCTCGCCAACTTCAAGGAGCTGGATGTTTCCCTGGATGAAAATGCGCAGATTCGCAACCCGATCGTGCCGGTGAAACACGGCACCAAAGCCAATCCCTGGGAGATCGACAGCATCACCGGAGCGACCATTTCGTCGAAAGCTGTGGCCAATATTCTGCGCGAAAACACCCTGCGGCTGATACCGGTGGTGATGAAAAATTTACAGGCCTTTGAAGATGGATCCCTCGCCGGGAACGGCCCTTAACCGTGCACCCGGGATGTTGATAAAAAAATTGTGGCGGCACGCGATGAGGCCAGACACAGCGGTCAGAAACCATTGCAGAGGGCGCGACGGCGCGGCTCTGAAAAGCAAAACAAAATAACCGAAGAAAAACCATGAATACTGATCCGGCTCATCTTTCGACCAATGAATTCATCAAAGGGCTATGGCGGGAGAATCCCATCTTCGTGCAGGTACTGGGTATGTGTCCGGCCCTGGCGGTCACAAACTCCGTGATCAACGCCATCGCCATGGGGCTGGCCACGACCTTTGTGCTGATCATGTCCAGCATGCTGGTTTCATCCTTGCGCTCTTTTATCCCCAGGCAGGTGCGCATCGCCAGCTATATTCTCATCATCGCGACGTTCGTAACCGTGGCAGAATATTTCATCCAGGCGATCAGCATCGAGCTGCACAAAAACCTGGGCGCATTCATCGCTCTGATCGTGGTCAACTGCCTGATACTCGGCCGGGCTGAGGCTTTTGCCTCAAAAAACACGATCTGGCCTGCTTTTCTCGATGCCGCAGGCATGGGTCTGGGGTTCACCTTTGCCCTGATCTGTCTCGGTGGAGTCAGGGAACTGATCGGCAACGGCACACTGCTGGGCTATATGATTTTCAGCGAAAACTACCAGCCATGGATCGTGATGATTTTACCCGGGGGCGGTTTTTTCTCCCTTGGCGCCTGGCTGCTGTTGTTTAACTGGATGAAAAGCCGCAAAGAACGGTTAAATCTGGCAGCAGAAAACAGTCGCTGAGCGTGGCACACGCACCTAACCCGTTTTGATGGCACTGCGAGCCGGGACCGAAAGCCGGGACCTCCAGTTATCCAGTTTACTCAGCAAATCAGGCTTGCCCCGGATACCGTCATCTGTCATTCCGGCAAAGCGCAGCGCAGTGCCGGAATCTCATCTTTTCGGGCACGTGCTGTGCTCTGGCTGAAAAAATACAACATTGGTGGGTTAAATGGATAGCCAGGATCGGCACGTAGCAAATCAAAAAAATACAGGCGGACATAATGGCAACCGAATCTCTGACTTATATTTTTATCAACGCGGCACTGGTGAACAACTTTGTGCTGGCCTATTTTCTCGGCATCTGTCCTTTTCTCGGTGTCTCGGGAAAATATGAAACCGCACTGCGCATGGGTGGTGCGGTCACCTTTGTCATGCTGGTCAGCTCCATGTGTGCCTATGGCATCCACTGGCTGCTGCTGCAGCTCGATGCGCCCTATCTGCAGTTGATTTCTTACATCGTGGTCATCGCCTCCACCGTACAACTGGTGGAGATGTTCATCAAAAAATTCAGTCCGGCGTTATTCCGGGCACTGGGAATTTTCCTGCCGCTGATCACCACAAACTGCGCGATATTGGGACTGGCCCTGTTCCAGACCAGCAAGGGTTATAATTTCGTCCAGGCTATTTTCTATGCCCTCGGCGCCGGTGTGGGCTTTACCATCGCGCTGGTGATCATGGCCGGCATCCGTGAAGAGCTGGACCTGGCTGACACGCCTGCCATCGTGCGCGGTACGGCCATCGTGCTCATGGTTGCCGGCATCCTGTCGCTGACGTTCATGGGCTTTGCCGGACTGGGAGGATAACATGCTGAAATCGTGGCTGATCGCAGTCGGGGGCATGACGCTGATCCTGGCTCTCTGGGCCGGAGTTCAGATCGCCTGGCGGAAATTCTTCCCCGAGATAACACATGACAGCGATGTGCTGGCTGCACGGGGCTGTGGCTCGGGCACGTGCTCCTGCTTTGGTACAGTGTGCACAAAGCCTGATAAGGGCCAGAGCCACTCGTCTTAACCTGTATTCTTCACAACTGCTTTTTCGAGGCGAGAAAGGCCGGGCAGATTTCCAAACCGCGTGCCGGGCTCTTCAAGGCCTGAGTACGGTACGGGAGAGCCGGAATAACAGCTCTATTTCATCATGCGAGGGAAAACAGGCTGCCTGAGGGGCAAGCAACACGTTACCCAGGTGGGTAAATTAACCGGAAAAAAAATATCTGAAAATACTTTAGTCGCGACGCAGAGACAATCAAATGGAGGCCCTGTATGAAGCTCGACGAATTTTACCGCAAAAAACCATTTGAAGCCAAAGTCATTCAGACCTCCCGCATCACACCGGAGAGCACGGATGAGGTGCGGGATATCGTTTTTGAAGTTGCCACTGACGAGTTTATTTTCGAACCCGGGCAAAGCATCGGCCTGACCCTGCCCGGGGACCCGGCTTTTGGTGAGCACGAACATTTCCGTCTGTACACCATCGCCAACATCATTCCCTCCAACGATGAAAAAACGCGCTTCAGCATCTGCGTCAAACGCTGCTTTTATGTCGATGAGTACAGCGGCGAACGCTATCCCGGCCTGGCTTCCAACTATCTCTGCGGCCTGCGCAGGCACGATATCGTCAGCCTGACCGGGCCATACGGCCATCCCTTTGAAATCCCCGACGATCCCAAAAGCGATATTCTGATGATCGGTATGGGGACGGGCATCGCGCCATTCCGGGCTTTTGTGAAAAAAATCTACCAGCAAAAGGGCGGCTGGAAGGGCAAAGTACGCCTGTTTCACGGCGCCCGCAGCGGACTGGAGCTGCTGTATATGAACGAAAAGTATGACGACTTTGCCAATTACTACGATCAGGAAACCTTCAAGGCTTTCGAAGCACTCAGCCCGCGGCCGCATATGGACGACCCCATCGCCATGGCCGATGTGCTCAAGTCGCGCGAGAAGGAAATCTGGGGAATGCTGATGAAGCCCAAGACCCATGTGTACATTGCCGGGCGGGAGGAGATCCGAGGGATGCTGGATAAGGCGTTCAGTGCCATGGCAGGCTCGGAAGATAAGTGGCAACGCCGCAAAGCTGAAATGGTCGCAGGGAGGCGTTGGGTGGAAATTATTTACTGAGCGCCTGCCCGTGTCGCGATACACCTTCCGTGTTAACCGCTGGCCGAAAGATGAGAGTCCGGCACTTCGCTTCGCCGGGCCGGGATGACAGACGCCGGTACCGAGCCTGCGCGAGACAGAGCTGTATTGTTTTGCATGGTTTGTACCGGTCGTTCGGGCTGGGCGGCGGTGATGCTGGAGCGTCGGTATGCGTCACCCCGCAGGAGCGGTGTGACGAGATGAAGTTATCTACATAACTCAGCTCGGTTGAATCGTTTCAGCCAGTCCGCCGGAGAAACAGCCCGTATCGGCACCAAAACCGCCATTCCGGTTTCCCAACAGGGAAGACCGGAATCTCCCGGATGCTCGCACATGCCCGAAAAAATGAGATTGCGGCATGCTGAGCCAGCCTTTGAGCCCCCACAAACAGCGTTTTCCTTCTGCAACATTCCCTTTGCACTTATCCCACCCGCACAATATATTGCCCAGCAAAAACAACCGGCCCAACCCTCCAAAAAAATCATGAAAGGCAGCACATGCGCATTACTGTATGCGAACTCGATCACGACAGCGGAGATTTCGAAAAACAATGGCAGGCCCTGGCTGCTCACGTCAGTTCCCGGCAGAGTGACCTGGTGCTGTTGCCGGAAATGATTTTCGCGTCGTGGTTTGCGGCTGAAAAAAATTTTGATCCGGTCAGGTGGCAACAGGCCGTCGCTCAGCATGACCGCTGGCTGCAACGACTAGGCGAGCTTGCCCCGGCCGTGGTTTTGGGCTCTCGTCCCCTGACGCGTGAGGATGGTTTGCGCCTGAATCAGGGGTTTATCGTGCACCCGCAGGGAGGTTATGCAGCCGCACATCATAAATATTACCTTCCCGACGAGCCCGGCTACTGGGAAGCGAGCTGGTACGGCCGCGCTGGCTGCGATTTCACCGCACGCGAGGCCGGAAAGGTCCGTATCGGCATGATGATTTGCACCGACATGTGGTTCAACGAACACGCCCGGGCGTATGGCAGGCAGGGCGCACAGCTTATCGCTGTACCTCGGGCGACGGAGAAAGCGACATTCGACAAATGGCTTGCGGGTGGTCGCACAGCAGCCATCGTCTCCGGCTGCTTTTGCCTGTCTTCCAACCGTGCCGACTACACGTCCCGCACGGCTGATCTCGGTGGCCAGGGTTGGATCATCGACCCGGATGGTAAAGTGCTGGGGATCACTTCAGCCGAGCAGCCATTTCTCACCATCGACATCGACCCCGGGCACGCTGTGCATGCCCGGAACAGCTATCCGCGCTACGTCCAGGAATGACCCGCGCAGGGGAGCTGGATCGCTGGAAACTTTCGCTCAAAGAGTGTGTTTTCTGCTTATACGGCGGATGAGGCATATAGGCAAGCGGGGAGCCCCCCGGACGTACCGCGACATTCATGTCGCGATGCACGATACTTTGCATTATTCAGCATACCTCTGTGCACCGGGCCGGGACGCGACATAAATGGCCCGGTACGAGGATGCCCCCCCAACTCACACAATCTACGGGAGAGCCCTATTCTGCAGGCTCAGTTTCCAGCGCAGGAATGAGCATGGGATGATGCGGATCGTGCCGGTCATTACGGGGGACGCTGGCGGTTTCAAACTCAGAATTGGCGTAGCAGTAGGCACAGCGAAACAGGCAACTGTCGTATGCACCGATATCCCGGCTGGTACTGCAACCACAGGCAGGCCGTGTGGGGCCGTCGGGGATTTCTGCCTTCACATCCGGATAGAGGGAACGTACGAATCTGATATCGACACAGCGTGACTGGCCGACACCGGGGAGGTCCAGCAGGTCTTCTTCACAGCAGGCATGCAAACGGATGCGATGGCGGGTCGCGATATCGACCAGACGCATGGCAAAAGAGCGCTTTTCGATTGCCGCCAGTTCATGCACGTACACCTCCGGCTCCAGGCTTTTCATCTTGCGCTGTGTTTTGCGATAAAAATCGACATAGCTGAAGAAACAGCGTTTGCTGGCGCCGGCGATCTTTTCAGCAAGTTCGGAAAAGTTCTCCGCATGCCATTCCACATCCGTCTTGTTGCTGAACACGACCGGATCATAGCGCCAGATGATGTGATCTGCGCTCAGCCGATCGGCCAGGGCGTGCATGCCCTCGATCATGCGCGCGGCATCAGGAGTACGGCCATCCAGTATGCGCGGATATCCGGTGATCGTCCAGTGAAAATAAAAATGGTAGCCACGTTCTTCTAGCTCATCGAGATATGGCATCAACGGCAGGGCGTTGCGGGTCCAGAAGACGATAGCGATTACATCCTCCGGCTTGAGGGAGATGTGAGAAATCTGTTTGCTGTTGAAAGGGTTTTGTACTTCGACATAGCCGGCTCGAATGCGGTTCATGAACCACTCGGCATAGAATGCCGGGATGTCGGTACGGCGTGAGGCGGAGATTAGCTGGCCTTTGGATACAGACATTTCAGTAAAAGTCATTGCGGGGTTGGCTCTCTTCTTTTAAATTACGTACCCTGCCGGCCCTGCGGCCGCAGCTCTGAAAAAATAACCTGTTCACGAAAGAAAAGCAAGCAGTCATTCCATGCTGACCCAGGCCGATCTTGCCCCCAACAATCTCATAGCAGCCTACAGCCAGGGTATTTTTCCCATGGGCGACGAACATGGTCATGTACACTGGTACGATGCCGATCCCCGCGGCATTCTCCCCTTTGAAGCCTTTCATATTCCCCACGATCTCAAACGCATTCTGCGCCAGAAGCGTTTTGACGTTACGCTGGACGCCGACTTCCCTGCCGTCATCCACGCGTGCGCTAACCGGGATGAACCCACGTGGATCACGCGGGACATCATTCGAGCGTACATCAAACTGCACGAGTGTGGCTTTGCCCACAGCGTGGAAGCTTGGCAAGATGGCAAACTCGCCGGCGGCCTGTACGGCGTGGCTGTCGGCGGTGCGTTTTTTGGTGAGTCCATGTTTTACCGCCAGCGCGACGCCAGCAAAATAGCTTTGGCCCACCTGACCATCTGGTTGCGGGATTCCGGTTTTATCCTGTTCGACATCCAGATGGTCACCGATGTTCTGAAACGTTTTGGCGCAACACATATCAGCAAGGCGCAGTATCTTGAAAGCCTGCGAACGGCTCTGAAAAAATCCTGCGTGTTGCGCCCTGAGAAAATCGACTGGCGCTCTGTGCGCACATCCTGACTCTCCCCGTCAGAATATAGTCAGCGCACCAGTGTCATCCGGCCGATCAGGGACGTTTCGGCACTGCGCAACTGATAAAAATAGATCCCTGCGGGCATCAGCTCACCGGCGTCATTGCGGCCGTCCCATCTGACGCGATACACCCCTGAAGCCAGACTCTGCTGCATCAGGACAGCCACGCGGCGACCGAGAAGATCGAAAACCGTCAGCGTAACATCCTGGCTGGCGCCGGACTGATTATCAGCTACAGGTACGGCAAAATCGATCGCTGTCGCGGAACCACGTTGTACCGGATTAGGAAAATTGCCATACAGATTAAAACGCTCCGGAACCGTGCCATCGACCAGAGCCACATTGCTGAAACCAACCTGTACGAAGATCGGCCCGAATGCTTCGCGCTTGCCGGAAAGATCAACGCTTTTCAGAAGATAGGCATAGCTTCTCCCCCGCTCTACCTCTGTATCTTCATAATAATATTCATTCATCAGTCCGGTACTGCCAGCGCCATCGATAAAAACAGGCAACCGCTCAAAACTGGTCGCACCGGCAGGTTTGCGAAAGACCTCGAAACCGAGATTATCGATTTCTGACTCGGTACGCCAGGAGAGCATCACCCCGCGGGAGGTCATGCGTGCACTGAACAACGTCAGACTCACGGCAAGGGTAACGTCGTTATCCGCCCCGATCGTACCGCTGGATTCATACCAGTCGGTTTTGTCATTTGTATCTTCATATTTCGCTGCACCGTTGGACAGATACCGCGCGACCGTCGAAGAGGCGGAGAAGCCGGAAATATCGATCACATCCCCGACATCCGCACCTGCCGAGCCGAGATCGGTCCAGACGTTGAGAGTGAAGAGACTGTCCACATCAGTATCTTCACCCGCCGGAAAAGTCGCATCGATCCATGCTACGGCATCGATGGGTGTACCGTTTTCATCCAACAGCACCTGCTGGTCTCCGGCCAGGTTGGGATCAGCAAGGGAAGCCGAGGCATAGAGATCGATGTAGCCGTTCTGGTTGCCGGTGCCGTCCGGATCAGAACCGGTTTCGTCGGTGCCTGTGGTGTAATAAAACACCGCATAGCCACCTGCGGGCAAAATACACGATGAGGTGGTAAAGGGCTCTTTGTTGCCGTCGAGGTCGTCGAGCTGATAGTTCTGGATATCAACACTCGAACTGCCGGCATTGTACAGTTCAATCCAGTCAACATTCGGATCGCTGGAGCCGAATTCGGTAATGATTACCTGCCCCCACGCCTGAGATGCTCCTGCCAGAGCACATACCCCTGCGAACAGTAACATTCTGCGATACATAGATATCTCCTTTTCCCTAACCTGAAAAAATTCACGACACAACCAATTAACATTCAATCGGTTACTACGAAACGTAGCCGGAAATCCATATAACTCAGCTTATCGGCCTGGTCCGGATAGCGACATCTTCTATTCCGGTGAAAGTCTGGCGAAGTGCCGGAATTTCTTCGGGATGCCTGCTTTCAGTAATTGCATGCTGCTCTGAGAGACTGGCTAAAAAGGTGCTGGCCTGCTGAGGAAGTGGATTGCCTGACAAAACGCTCATGATTTTTTTCAGTTATTCCGATTTTTCTCACGCGCTGTGCCACTTTGGCATCTATTCGGATTGTGAGTTTGCTAAAAACTCAACCTGCATAACCCCGCATCAGTCCGGTTCAGGGTGAGCATAGGGTTTTCTTCGCAGAAAATATCGGCAGGAAATTGGAGAGCACGAGGAATTTGACAAAGAAGTCATAGGGGTAAACTGATGCAGACAGTGTGACGAGAAGGGAGGCGTTCGTAGTGCGCGATTTATCGCGCCCTGAATGGCACCAATTTCAGCGATATGCAGGAATCCCATCGGTAATATGTGCAGACTTTCGACGGATGCGGCATCTCGTTCCGCTTGTGGTACTGCCGCAGGAGCGGCAACAGGGCGTCACACCGCTGGACCGGTGTGACGAGAGGGAGGTGTTCGTAGTGCGCGATTTATCGCGCCCCGAAAGTCGCCAATTTCAACGATATGCAGGAATCCCATCGGTAATATGTGCAGACTTTAGACTGATGCGGCATCTCGTTCCGCTTGTGGTACTGCCGCGGGAGCGGCAACAGGGCGTCACACCGCTGGAGCGGTGTGACGAGAGGGAGGTGTTCGTAGTGCGCGATTTATCGCGCCCTGAATGGCACCAATTTCAGCGATATGCAGGAATCCCATCGGTAATGTGTGCAGACTTTCGACGGATGCGGTATCTCGTTCC
>WFTM01000450.1 GCA_015485525.1 Candidatus Zhuqueibacterota bacterium
GTTCCTGCTGCCGCAGCAGCGGTGGGCAACATACTTTCATCCGGCAGAGTGGCGTCAGTGCGGGCATCGGTATTGTCAGGTGCCGGGGGAGGGGATGCGGGCAGGGCGGATTCGGCCGCCCCCTGCCGGGGCTCCGGCTCGCCACTATCGATCCGGCTCATGTGTTCCATCTCCTCCTGAGCGGGTATGAAGGCAAAGTCAATGCTGTCGATATCCATGCCCGGCTCGCTCCCCGAGCGCAGCAGAGCGACCATCACGGCGGCGAGGATGAACAAGCCCGCATGCAGGCAGATGGACAGCAAAAGGGAGTTTTTGAAGTGTACCGGAGAAGGCATGCTTCATCACCTTGTAACTGTTTACAGATCATTCCCCTCGCAGGGGAATCGTGTAGCTTTTGCCGTAGCCGGACGGCCGGAACCCGTCCCGCCGGCAGGCTCGTTCCGTTTGCCAGTGCAGCTATCCTTCTTAGAACGGACGTGGTTTTCGTTTCTGGTGTTGAATGGCAAAACTGTAACGAGCAGTTTCTGCCATGGTGCATGACCATGCGCGGTCAACGAATCACTGTGAAGGGCTGCGTCACACTACCACCGCCCTGATTGAGACGAACGAAATAAATCCCTGCAGGCAGGCTGAGGTTGGCAACAGTCAGGGTGTGCTCGCCCGGCACCAGGCGTCCTTCGAAGACGGTGGTGAGTTTCCGCCCGAGCAGATCGTACAGACTGATGCGGACTGCTGTTGTACTGGTCATGGTCAGTTGGATGCGCATGCGTTCGCCCGCAGGCAGCGGATTGGGATAGCTGCGCAGCACGGGGGACTCCGGCAGCCCGCCGGCGCGCGCCACAGAGGTCATTTGCCCGATGCCGAGATAGTCAGCGATGCCGCGTAACATGGCATCTGCAGTGCGGTCGTATTCGCCTGCAGTGTCGCAGTTCATGTCTTCGTAGGTCAGGGCCATAACCGCCTCGCGGTGGTTGCTCCAGAACCAGCCTTCGGGATACTGCAGCCCGGGCCCCTGGGTCCAGGTGACCATTTCATACCACGGTTCGATCCCTTCCGGCCAGTAGTACCGGATGTCACCGATAAAAACTTTTTCGTCAGCCGCATAGGCAGGCGAGGTACCGTTCGCATCATGGTAAACGAAAAAGCGTTTGCAGCGATAGGCTGAGTGCATATTGAGCGCAACGCGGATCGGAGATTCGGTAGCCATAAACCCCTCGAACAAAGCTTTCAGGGTTTTGACCTCCGGTTCGAGGGTGTTTTTATCCCAATTGCTCTCGATATCAACGCCATGGGCGTTCCAGCGCGCTTTGCCCAGCTCGACACCGTCGGGGTTGTACATCGGCATGATGTTGAAAATACAGGCTTTGCGCAGCATCCGGGCCAGGGGTGTTTCGGAAAGAAGCAGGGAAATGATCTCATCAGTAACCCACCAGGCCTGTACCTCGTTCGGGTGCGTGCGCGCGTGCATCCAGACGCGGATGCGCGGTTGCTGTGCTTCGCTGGTATCGGTAATCGTCAGCATCCACAGGGCGCGGTTTTGGACTGATGCACCGGCTGAATCGATACGCACGAACGGGCTTTGCTGCCATGTTTGCAGGTCCGTAAGCAGGCTGTCGTAGTTATATCCCCAACCGGAGCCGAGCTTTTGCAGCATCGCCAGAGCCTGTTCCGGATCATAACCGCATTTGTCGAAGAAATCGACACTGCCCTGCACGTCCGGCCAGCGGCCGGCCCCATGGGTTTCGACCTGAGCAGGTAAGCTCACAGCGCTGCAGATAGCAAGGGTGCACATTACGGACAAACGGCGGAGTTTCATGGTCTGCCTTTCAGAGAAAAATGCGTTTCAATACAACGTGTGATCATGCCGCGGGTAGGAGCCTAAAACCTGCAGAAACGTGGTGATCTCCTTCAGGTGGTGCAGCGCATGACTGATGGGTTCATCCTGTGCGGCGCCTTCGATGTCGAGATAGAAAAGATAGTCAAATGGTTTGCCGTGCAGCGGCCGGGATTCGATTTTCAGCAAATTGATATCACGCAGATAAAAAACAGCCAGGGTCTTGAACAGGGCGCCGGGAATGTCCCGGGTCGAGAGTACCAGCGATGTTTTCATTGCGCCCTGTGTCTCGGCAGCTTCTCTGCCGATAATGAGAAAACGCGTGTAGTTATGCGGGTTGGTTTCGATCTCACTGGCGATGATTTCGAGCTGGTAATCGCTGGCAGCCTGTTTGCTTGCTATGGCCGCAGTATCGGTCAGGCGCTGCTCGCGGATCATCTTGGCGCTGCCAGCCGTATCGTATGCAGTAATAATTTCACAGTGCGCCCAGCCATCCAGGTATTTTCGACACTGGCCCAGGGCCTGCGGATGCGAAATGATGCGCCGGATCGAATTTTTTGTCACACCCGGCAATACCATGAGATGGTGCGAGATGCGCAGATAGACCTCGCCGATGATCGGTGTTTCGAACTCCAGCAGGTTGTCGTAGTTCTCATGTACGCTGCCGGCAAGGGAGTTCTCGATAGGAATCACCCCGGCCTCTGCTTCGCCGTGCACCACTTTGCCGAAAGCATCCCGGAATGTCGGGCAGGGGATGAGCTCTGAAGCGGTTGTGTCGAAGAATGCACCGGCAGCCTGCTCGCTATATGCGCCGATTTCGCCCTGAAAAGCGATGCGTTGTTTTGACATGGGTTTCTGTTTTGAGAAAAAATGGTTGCTATTGCGGTCGTGCCGTGCTATTCATTAAGTGATCAGCATTCACATGCTAAAAATGAGCGGCGGCAGAGCCTGAAAATTCTGTTTTCACTGCAGAAGCCTCGAAGCACGTGGGAAACGGATCCGGCCAGAGTGCCCCCCCGGCTTGCGGTTACTGGAAAATAAATCCGGATTAACGGAAAAGAAAGCGATTTTTTTGATGCGTCACATTGCCTACTATATCAGTGGCCATGGATATGGCCACGCCATCCGCTCGATACAGGTCATCAAGGAGCTTTCGCGCCAAAACCCGTATCTGTTTTTTCATATCAGAACATCAGCTCCGGAGTGGTTTTTTCCGCTCAATCTGCAATCCAACTACAGCTACTATCTTCAGCAGAATGACGTCGGCACCTTTGACCACGACTTCCACACTGTGGACAAGAAAGCGACCTTGCAGCGTGTACAAAAATTGATGCAGAACAGCGATACATATATAAAAAGCGAGGCGAGCTTTCTGCAGTCAGCCGGCATCGAGCTCGTCATCGGCGATATCCCACCGTTGCCCTTTGTCGCGGCGGAGAAAGCCGGAATCCCCTCTGTTGCCATCGGTAATTTTTCCTGGGACTGGATTTATCAACCATTTACCGATGAGCTGCCCGAATTCAGCGAGACTATCGCACAATTTCGCGACTGCTATGCGTGCGCTGATGTCCTGCTGCGTCTGCCCATGCATGGCGATATGTCGGCATTTCAGCGCATCGTCAACGTGCCGCTGATTACCCGGCGCGCACGGCGCAAAGCCGATAACGTGCGTAAAATGCTGCGTATTCCGGATGACGGCCGGACTTTGCTGCTCGTTGCTCTGCGCGAACAGGATGTACAGCGTATCGAGCTCTCGCCACTGATCTCTGACTCATCCCTGCGTTTGATCCTGCTCGGTCGCCAGCCCGAACGCGATGGTGTCATCACATTACCGCAGAACCTGATGCCTTTCCAGGAGCTGGTCAATATGGCTGACGTGGTGATTTCCAAGCCCGGCTATGGCATCGTTTCCGAGTGTATTGCGAACACCACACCGCTGGTTTATACCAGTCGCCCGGATTTCGCAGAGTATGACATTCTCGTCGACAGCCTGAAGCGTTATGCCGTGAGCGAGTTTGTCCCACCTGATGATTTTTTTGCCGGCAACTGGAAAAAGGCTATCCAGAAGGCCCTGCGCCGGAAATGGAAAAAACGCTCTTTTCCTATCAACGGTGCGGAAGTCGCCGCCGGAAAAATCCTGCACATTCTGACCACAAGCATCGAGGCGGTTCAGGACGAGCTTTCCTGAGCTCGACCACTATTTTTTCTCTCGTGACATCGCTCCCGTAGCTGCACATCAGCGAAATACCTCCTGCTCCGAAAGTCCGCACGATTCCGGGGGTTTCCGTTACCTCACTTCTCTTTGGCCGCAATGAGGGGGATATCTGCATCAGGTCCGATCAGCTGAATTCAATTCGGGTATCCAGTTTACCCGGCAAACCGGGTCCGGCCAGGCGCAGCGCAGTGCCGGAATCTCCTCTTTTCTGGCACGTGCCGGAGTCCGGGAGATTCCGGTCTTCCGCTGCACGGAAACCGGAATGACAGTTCAGGTGCAGGCACGTGCTGTTGTCAGGTGATCTGATTGAAAAGATGCAACCGGCTGAGTGAAGTGGGTAACCAGAGCGTTCAATTGATAACCCGAGTTTCGCGCAAAAAAACTGTTATTTGGTAATTAAATCCGTATATTGTCAGCTTGCATTTGCGCCTCGTGAAAGTGCCGGATCGCTTCTCAGTCTGTAAGAAAAAATCTGCAGTTCATGTTGTTCTGCACAAAAATACCGGCAGATGAGTTGTTCTGCTATCTGGTCATTCTGCATGGGAGGCGTGCATTTGTGAAAAAAATCAGATCAGGAAAGTATTGATGAGTATGGTTTCTCTCAACAAAGAGCTTCTGCGAGAAATGGCAGGCCCCAGGATTTACAGCCGCGGACGGGGCTATTATCTCGGCGATCGCGTCGAGATAATAAAAAAGGATGAGAACCTGGTAGAAGCGCTGGTTCGTGGCACTTTCATGTATGTGGTCAGGTTACGCACAGACCGTAAAGGTACTCTGGTGACGGAGTGCGATTGTCCATATGATGATGTTTGCAAACACATCGTTGCTGTAGGGCTGAAAATTATTTCCCTGGAGGAAGCGGACAAAAATCCGGTTGTACCTGAACCGAAACCTCCGGTACTGGAAAAGAGAAAAAAGGCCCGGGTCAGGCGCATGGCAGCGTGGGAGACGTACACGAGCGAGGTCGTGAATCGCCACAGCCCGGAACGCCGCTGGCAGCCGGTGATCTCGGTGGAAATCGGTCATCAAAACTGGCTGCTGACCGTGGAAAAGGCATATATCAAAAAAGACGGCTCCCTCGGCCGGCGTGCCAGGCTCACAGCTCAGGATCTGGATAAGGGTGACCTCGTCATCACGCCGGGACAGGAACTCGTCGTGTCATATATCCTCGCCAACAGCTTGAACAATGTCTATTCATCCTACTGGTATACTCCACGCAGCTTTCAGATGAACGGCTATCTGAATTTACCCTTTGGCGCCAGCTGCGGACATCTGTTCGGCCTGTTGCGTACCAGCCAGGTGGCGTGCAAAGTGCACCACGGTAGTTTTTTCAACCTGAAAATCAGTGATACGCCCGGGCAGATCGTTTTCCGGGCGGAGGAAAAGGGAAAACAGATTCAGTGTGTCCCCTGGTTGCTCTATGATGGTGAGGAATACAAAATATCAGAGCAACATGCTGTGCTGACTGAAAATCCCCTCTGGCTTTTACACGAGGAAACCCTGATCCAGATCGAGAACATCAATTCATATGCTCCCCTTGCCCCTTTTCTGCAAGATGAGTTTACTCTGCAGATCCCGCGCAAAGATATCCCGGTCTTCCTGCAGCGAGTCGCCTCGGTTCCGGATATCATCAGCAATATCGATTTGCAGAATGTAATCGATGTGCAGGAAGTGAGTTACGAACCGGTGCCACGCATTAAGCTGGAGGAGAACAGCAAGGGGGTCTCTGTCGAGCTGAACATGGTGTATGGCGAGCATGAGTTCTCGGCCTCTGCTGACGAGCAGTTCAGTTATGTCTTTTCAGACAGCGATGACCGTTTGCTCAAGGTTACCCGGGAGCCGGAATTCGAGGAGGAAGCCCTTGACAGTCTGTCCGAAAGTGGTGTGGTAGAAGATGATGAGGGCGGTCTCTATTTGCAGGATGAGCAGGCGATCCGCTGGTTGCTCGAGAAAGTGCCGGAGTTGCAGGAAAAGGGATTTCTCATCGAGGGTGAGGAAAGCCTGGAACAGCTCAAAGTCAAACGGATAACGCCCAAAATTTCTGCAGAGGTCAACAGCAAGATCGACTGGTTTGACGTCAAGCTCATCATTGACTTTGATGGCATCATCGTCACCATGGAGCAGTTACAGAAAGCGCTGGACAGCGGTTTGCCCTATATCACCCTCAGCGATGGCAGCACAGTACAGATCCCGGAACAGTGGCTCGATCACTTCGGCACGCTGATGAAGCTCGGTCAGGTAGAGCAGGAAAATGTCCGGGTTTCGCGCACGCAGGTGCGTCTGATCGAGATGTTTGCAGAAGAGATCGGCGCAGTCACGGCTGATGCCGAGTACGCCACCTTCATCGAGAAATTGCGCAATTTTGAGGGCATCTCTGAGCATGATGTGCCGGAAGAATTCAAGGGTAAGTTACGGCCCTATCAAAAAGCCGGTTATGACTGGTTGCTCTTCCTGCAGGATTTTCGTTTTGGTGGCATTCTGGCCGATGACATGGGGCTGGGGAAGACAGTGCAGACCATCGTCCTGCTTCTGCACGAAAAAAAACGTGGTGTCTCCAAACCAACATTGGTCGTTGCCCCGACTTCAGTCGTTTTCAACTGGCGGCATGAGCTGGAGAAATTTGCCCCCAAGCTGCGTGTGTTGCAGTTTACCGGAGTCGATCGCAAAAAATCAACGGAGCAGTTTTCTGAGTATGATGTTATTCTGACGACCTACGGGACACTGCGCCGCGATGTCCTGATGCTGCGGGAGTATCCTTTCAATTATGTCATCCTCGATGAATCGCAGAACATCAAGAACCCCAATTCGCAGACAGCCAAGGCCGTGCGCCTGCTGACAGCTGATTTTCGTCTCGTCCTTACCGGTACGCCGATCGAAAACAATACCGTCGAGTTGTGGTCGCAGTTCGCTTTTCTCAACCCCGGAATGCTCGGCAGCCAGCGTTATTTCCAGACGCGGTTTGCCACACCCATCGAAAAGAAAGGCGACAAGGATACCGCAGCTTTTCTGCAGAAACTGGTGCAGCCCTTTTTGCTCCGGCGCACGAAGGAGCAGGTTGCTGATGAGCTGCCTCCCAAATCAGAGAGCATTTTTTATGCTTCGATGACCACAGCACAAGCTAATCTGTATAACTACTGGCGGGATTATTACCGCGCAGCCGTGTTGCGAAATTTGCAGAGCAAAGGCCTGGACCGCAGCCGTTTCGTGGTTCTCGAAGGGTTGGTCAAACTGCGCCAGATTGCCTGCCATCCGCAGCTCATCGAACCGAACTCCGAGCGGGATTCTGGAAAATTCAACGCCATGATGGAGCAGTTGCGTGAGATCATCGCCGAAGGTCACAAAGTGCTGATCTTCTCCCAGTTTGTCAAGATGCTCACGATCATGCGTAAACAGCTCGACGCAGAAAACATCGCTTATACCTATCTCGACGGACGTACCCGAAACCGTGAGGCAAAGGTGCAGCAGTTTCAGGAGAACGAGGATATCCCGCTGTTTCTAATCAGCCTGCGCGCCGGTGGTACGGGACTCAACCTGACAGCGGCTGACTATGTTTTTCATTTCGACCCCTGGTGGAACCCGGCGGTGGAAATGCAGGCCACAGACCGTACTCACCGCATCGGGCAGAAACGCCATGTCTTTGTTTATAAATTTATCACCCAGGGCACTGTGGAAGAAAAAGTGCTGCAACTGCAAACTCGAAAAAAGAAGCTGGTCGACTCCCTGATCTCCACGGATGCGGCTTTCTTTAAACAACTGTCAACTGAGGATATAGAAGCGTTATTCGAATGAAAATCATACACTGTTATCTCAAAAAGAATCGTGACAAGTCTGTTGCCAACCGGCACCCGTGGGTTTTTTCAGGGGCCATACACAAAATCGTCGATGAAGATGACGCCGGTGCCGGCGCAGAAGTGCGGGTGCTGACCTACGACGGCAAATTTTTAGCCCGGGGATTTTATTCTCCCGACTCGCAGATCCGTTGCCGGCTGTTGCGCTGGCAGGACAAACCCATCGATCGGGCTTTTCTGGAAAAAAAGATACGGCAGGCAGTTGCGCTGCGCGCAGATTTCATGCGTGAGGGAGATACGGCGTGGCGTGTGATCAACAGCGAAGGCGATGGGTTGCCCGGGCTGGTTGTGGATCGCTATGCGGATGTGCTGGTCGTGCAGATCATGACCGCCGGAATGGAGCAGCGAAAAGAAATGGTTTGCGAAATTTTGGAGAACGAGTTGTCCCCGGCCGCGATCTACGAAAAATCCGATGGCATCATTCGTTCAGAAGAGGGGCTCAGTGCCCACGCAGCGGCGCTCAAAGGCGAGCTGCCGCGTGAGGGGGTTGAAATCAGCGAGAACGGACTGCGTTACCTGGTCGATATCGCCGGTGGCCAGAAAACCGGTTTTTATCTCGACCAGCGCGATAACAGAGCCCTGGTTGCGGATCTGGCCAGGGGAAAGCGCGTGCTCAACTGCTTCAGCTACAGCGGTGGTTTTACCCTCAGCGCTCTGAAAGGCGGCGCCGAACGCGTCATCAGCGTGGACAGCTCACGCAGTGCTCTCAAACTGGCACAGCGCAACTGCGAACTCAACGGTTTTACCTGTGCCGAGGATGATTTTGTCGTCACCGATGTCTTCCAGTATCTGCGCGATGTCGAGAGCTCCTTCGACCTGATCATTCTCGACCCGCCCGCATTGGCAAAACACAAGCGCGATGTAGAGAGCGCTGCCAGGGCTTACAAAGATGTCAATCTGCATGCCCTCAAGCTCCTGCAGGGTGGCGGCCTGTTGCTGAGCTGCTCGTGCTCGCGCCATGTTTCGCCGGACCTTTTTCAAAAAATTCTCTTCTCAGCAGCCAGTGATGCCGGCAAAACAGTGCGCATCCTGGCAGAACGGGCACATGCTCCCGACCATCCCATCGATATTTATCACCCGGAAAGCCGCTATCTGCATGCCTTTCTCCTGCAGGTCGTTGAGTCCTGAGCTCCGCTGCTGCATGTTCCGGTCTGGATGGGAAATACAATAAACAGAACGTGATTTTTTTCAGGGTAAAACTATGATTAGCGGTTTTCTTTTCCTCAGCCTGGGTTTTGTGCTTGTCGTAGCCGGTGCAGATGCTCTGGTTCGAGGTGCCTCGGCGCTGGCCAAGCGCCTGAATGTTTCTGAGTTCATCATCGGGTTGACCGTGGTCGCCTTCGGTACCTCCGCACCGGAGCTGGTGGTCAATGTCATCGCTTCGATAAAAGGTGATGAAGCGCTGGTCATGGGGAACATCATGGGCAGCAATATTTTCAATGCCCTGGTCATTCTCGGTGTCGGCGGGCTGATTCGTCCCCTTTATGTCATCCGCCGAACGGTGCGGCTGGAGATACCCTTTGCTGTTTTCGCTGTGGCTGTCATCGGCATCGCTGCAAATGATGTCTGGACAGACCGCGGCACGGTGAATATAATCAGCAACTCCGACGCACTGTACATGCTGGCGCTTTTCGGGGTTTTTGTCGTCTATACTTTTGTCGTTTTCAAAGGCAGCGAGCCGGTGGATACCAGCATCGGTGTACCGGTCTATCCGATGTGGAAAATCATTCTGCTGATTGTTGCCGGCGCGTTTGGCCTGTCCTTTGGCGGTGATCAGGTCGTCTCCAGTGCTGTGAAACTGGCGCGGATATTCGGCGTCAGCGAAGTGCTCATCGGCTTGACGATCGTCTCCATCGGTACGTCCCTGCCGGAGCTGGCAACCTCGATCATGGCAGCGATCAAGCACCGCTCCAACATGGCCGTCGGCAATGTCGTCGGCTCCAATATCTTTAATTCGCTGTTCATCCTGCCGA
>WFTM01000451.1 GCA_015485525.1 Candidatus Zhuqueibacterota bacterium
CTTCCGCTGGACGGATCTCGGAATGACAGCTCTGGTGCAGGCAGGTGTTGTGGCCAGGTGGTCTGGTTGAAAAGATGTAACCGTGCTGAAGCTAAGTGGATAACCAGAAGTTCGGCGCGATAAATTGGCCTGTTTCTTTGCCGTACGACAGCCCGCGTTGCTTTCTTCTTGCTATTCTGTCACACAATTTGTAGCATTTCCCCTGTTCCGATTTTTTCATTAATAAGCGTTTTGCGCATGGATAGTCGTACCACGTGAAAAAACTTGCTTCTGATGTCTGCCCGGCGCTCTGCTCGGCAATCGATCGTTTCCGGTCGTGAAGTTTGTTGAGTTTTTCAGGTTGTCTCCCCACCCGCAGGATTTCATTATAACCTGATTTTTTTGACAGTAACCCCTTGCGTATAAGGGTATCCGGTCCACTCAGCAAAAAAGGGGCTGGCCCGGGTACCGGAATCTCATCTCTTCAGGCACATGCCTGAGTTCGGATGATTCCGGTCTTGTCCAGCAGGGAAACCAATGTGTTTTACCGCGGGAGCCGTGTAACGAGTGGGGTAGCAGAGGCAACTCACCTCCGAGTATAACGGAAACACCTTTCTGCTGAACGCGTGTTCCGGAAAACCGGTTTACCAGATCGATAGTTACGAAATTTTCTGACACAGGAAATGCCGATAGATGAAATTTTATGCTGATGTGCATCTGCACTCCTATTATTCCCGTGCGACCAGCAAGAATCTCAACCTGGAACATTTGTATAAATGGGCTCAGCTCAAGGGCATTCAGGTCGTCGGTACCGGCGATTGCGTGCATCCCGGCTGGCTTGACGAGTTGCAGGAAAAACTCGAACCTGCTGAAGAAGGCCTTTATCGCCTGAAAGCGGAATACGCCCGGGATGTGCAGAAAGAAGTGCCTGCGGCATGCGCTGGCGAAGTGCGTTTCATGCTCACCGTGGAAATCTCCAATATCTATAAGCGCCTCGGTCGTGTGCGTAAAGTTCACAACGTTGTTTTTATGCCGCATTTTGAGGCCGCATTGGATTTTCAGGCGCGCATGGAGAGCATCGGAAACATCCGATCTGATGGTCGTCCCATTCTCGGACTGGATTCGCGTGATTTACTCGAAATTGTCCTTGAAACAGACCCGCTGGCCTATCTCATACCTGCGCACATCTGGACGCCGTGGTTTTCTGCCCTGGGTTCCAAAAGTGGCTTTGACCGTATGGAAGATTGCTTCGGTGATCTCAGCAGTCACATTTTTGCGGTTGAGACCGGGCTGTCTTCCGACCCGCCGATGAACTGGCGTCTGAGTCAGTTGGACCCCTACATTCTGGTCTCCAATTCGGACGCACATTCGCCGCAAAAACTGGCGCGCGAGGCTACGGTTTACGATACCGAGCTGTCTTATCCCTCTATTTACCGCGCGCTTTCTGATCCGGATGACTCCGGGCTGATAGCCACGGTTGAATTCTTTCCTGAAGAAGGGAAATACCATCTCGATGGCCACCGCAAATGCCAGACACGCATGGAACCGCGCGAAACCATCGCTGCCGGCGGCCTTTGCCCGGAGTGCGGTCAGCCGGTCACGGTTGGTGTGCTGGCGCGCGTTGAGGAGCTCGCGGATCGTGAGGAAGGGGAGAAATCTGCCCGCTGGCGGCCGTATTTCAGCCTGATCCCGCTGCCGGAAATCATATCAGATGCCATCGGTGTCGGGGTGAATTCAAAAAAGGTGCAGAGCCTTTTTCAGCATTTGCTGGCAAAAACCGGTAATGAGCTGTACGTTTTGCAGGACACACCGCTCGAGGATATCAGCAAACTTGCCGGCCCGGTCGTTGCTGAGGGGATACGCCGGATGCGTACCGGCGACGTCCATATCGCTGCGGGTTATGACGGCGCGTTCGGCGAAATCCGTCTTTTCACCCCGGAAGAACGCAAAGAAATTTCTCAACAAAAGACTTTTTTCCCCGACTCACTGAATGAACACATCGGAAAGAACGAACTGACCGATACCAAACGCACCACTGACTCACAGGAAGTCCCCAGTGCGGTGGCTGAAAATTCCACACCGGCTGCAGGGCGGACAGGAGAACACGGGAACAGGAGCGAAAAGGAGAGCACGGTGAGAGATTATCTTTTACCCTACCAGCAGTACCACGCAGACAAAATGCTGCGGTCCGTGACGGCTGAGGAAGACCAGCCCTTTCACGTCGAATCATCACCCGACTTTCCGGAAATCCGGTTTGGAAATCAGTTGCCTGAAGATGTCAATACCTCGCAATGGAAAGCTGTGACGCATTTCGGCGAGCACCTGCTCATCGTCGCGGGGCCAGGAACAGGCAAAACCCATACCCTGACCTATAGAATAGCCCATTTTGCCCAGTGTTTTTCAGCAACTGAGGACATGCTGGCGATCACCTTCACCAACCGTGCCGCAGAAGAGCTGCACGAGAGGCTGCGCCAGCGCTTGCAGCCACACGAAGCTGACGCTGTGACCGTGGGAACATTTCACAGCTTTTGCCTGCACCTGTTGCGCCAATATGCGACCGCCACAGAGCTGCCGGAGCAGTTCAGCCTTGCCACCGAAGAACACATCGAGAGCATACTTTCCGACCTGTGGCCCGAGCTTTCGACAGCAGAACGCAAAAAGCGACGCCAGACCATCTCCCTGTGGAAAGCCCGGGGGATCACGGAGTTTGTTCCGGAAGATGTTCAGGCTTATAACCGTGCCCTGCGCGGCCACAATCTGCTGGATTTTGATGACCTGCTTCTGGAAACTCTGAAAGTACTGCGCGAAAAACCGGCAATCGCTGACTCAGTTCGCAGTTCATATCGCTATATCTTTGTTGATGAGTATCAGGATATCAATGCCGTGCAACATCAGTTGCTCACCGAGCTGGTGCGAGATGGTGTACATATTACCGCAATCGGTGACCCCAATCAGGCGATCTACGGGTTTCGCGGCTCAGACCCGCGTTTCTTCGACAGTTTCAGCAAAGATTTCGGCGCAGCGCGAACGATTTATCTCTCCGAAAACTACCGCTCTGCGGTCAATTTGCTCACCGCTTCCGGCCAGGTCATCCAGAGCGGGCGCAGCGAAGGGGTTCCCAGCCTGACGGCGAAGATTATCTCAGAAGGCCGCCTGACCATCCACGAAGCCGTGACGGAAAAAGCCGAGGCAGAGTATGTCGTGCATCAGATCGAGCGCTCTGTAGGAGGAACCAGCATGTTTTCGCAGGATTCCGGACGCGTCGCAGCACCGCAAAATGCAGAACGCTCGTTTGCGGACTTTGCGGTTTTGTACCGCCTGAATACGCAGGCTCAGGCCCTGCGTGAGGCCTTTGCCCGCAGCGGTATTCCTTTTCGCATCGTAGGGGATAAGCCGTTACTGTCACGCAAAGGCATACGTGAAATGATTGATTTTCTTCGTTTTGCCAATGGGGCTGAACTGCCGGCAGATGCCCTCGCTGAGTTGCTGGTTTTTCTCGTCGATGGTTTGGGGCCGCGTACGGCTGAAAAGCTGACAGCCGGCTGGCCGCAACGTGACGGAAAGCTCAGTTTTCAGGCTGTGCACAATGCAGGCGATGCTGCGGCCGGCATGGCAGCACCTGTTCTGCACGATTGCGCTGAAATCGCCGAAAAACTGCACGATCAGGGCGTGATCGCTGCCATGCATCATCTCGTGGTACTGCCTGTGTGGCGAGAAAAGTTCACCAGCGACAGTGAGCTGAATGATAACTGGCAGCAGCTTGTTCGTGTTTCCCGCCTGCGCAAGAATTTTGGTGATTTCCTCGATTACCTCATGTTGCAACAGGCCGAAGATGAGTACGAAGCCCGCTCGGAGCACGTTACGTTGATGACTCTGCACGCATCCAAGGGGCTGGAGTTCCCCGTCGTTTTTATCGTCGGTTGTGAACAGGGACTCTTACCTCTGAATCTCGAAGGGTATGATACAGATTTGGC
>WFTM01000452.1 GCA_015485525.1 Candidatus Zhuqueibacterota bacterium
CACGGCAGCCTGAGAAGAGTTTTTCAGGAGGCGTTTTGCCATAATGCGCCGGGGACGGGCACACAAGCCCGGTCCCCGGGTGTTGGTTCGATGATCTGATCAGCAGGATTCATCTCAGACGTTATTTGAGCAATGTCATCGGCCGGTAAGCGATGTGGCGGCCGGCCTGAAATCTGAGCAGATAGACCCCGCTCGCTAGCTGGTACCCGCGCGAATCCCTGCCGTCCCACCTCATGCGGTAGCTGCCCGGACCGCGGGTTTCATGCAACAGCGAAGCCACAAGAGTCCCGTTCAGGTCGTAGATGTCGATCCGCACCGGTGCGGTCTCATCGAGCTCAAAGGCGATCGTGGTTTCCGGATTAAAGGGGTTCGGATAATTGCCGAGCAGGCGGAATTTTTCCGGCGTCGCCTGTGTGCCGCCGATGTCCGTCGTGGTCGCACTGGCCGCCAGAGCATAGTAGGTGCTGAGCTGTTTACTGCTCAGGGTGATGCTGTTGCTAACCGGGTCGATCGTCGCGTTCTGTGCACGCTGCCAGGTGTTGGTACCAGTATCCCAGTAGCGCAGTTCCATGGCATTTTCATCCAGGTTGTTGCGCTGCAGGTCTTCATCGCTGTACTGAAAGTGGAGCTGGTGATTTTTTTCAAAATTCATCCAGCCATGATGGCCACCCCAGTCGTTACCGCCCCATCTGCTGCCGCCCATCATGGTATTGCCCATCGGGTCTTTCATATCGACATAGAAACCTTTGAGTCCGCCCTGCATGTGTTCGCCGGGCAAACTGTCCGGGTGTATCTCCCAGAACTGCACAAACACGGAATCCGGCCAGTTCATTCCACGGCCCATCATTCCGCGGCCCATGTGTCCCGGCGCAAATCCAATCCAGTTGCTGCTGTCGTTGAGACAATAAACATAAGTGGAGTCTGAATGGTTGCGATACATCCATCGACCGGCCCAGGGCGCGGGCTGGTTAGCCGGCCGCCACTCCTGACCGTTCAGCTCGAAAACCGTCAGCATGTCGAAGCCGTACATGGACTGGTGGCGCTGGCCCAGAACCGTGATGTTTTCGCCCTGCTGCGGGCGCGCAAGTCCGCTCTCCGGCGTGTACCATGGCGGGCCGAAGTCCAGCTTGAATTCCGGCGTGCTGTCGGCGTCGGTGTCGAGAAAATACATGGCATAGGTGTAGGTCGTGTCGATGAACACGGTGCCGGAAACCCGCAGGGTGTCTCCGTTCATGCGCCAATCCGAGCTGCCGTTCCAGCCGTGGCTGCCCACGGCAGAGGCATCACGCCATTTCTGGCCGTTGATTTCAAAAACGATCACAGTCGGCAGTCCGCCATGGCCCATGCCGCGCATCTCTGCACCGGTAATCGTGGCTGCAGAGCCATCCTGTGGCCGGGTAGCGCCGCTCTCCGGAACATACCACCACGGTCCGAACATCAGCAGGTAGTCTGCTGAACCATCGGCGTTGCTGTCGAGAAAATACTGCGGATGTGCATAGCTCGAATCCACGATAACCGTACCGGAATAGGTGGCTGTAGAAAAACCACCCTGATTATAACCGTGATCATCCTGCCAATGCTGTGCCTGCACGCCCGCTGCGATAAAAAGACCGGTTGCGATCATTCCGGCCATCCTGGTCAATAAATGGTACCTCTTCGTTTTCATTACACACCTCGTCGATAAATGTTGAGTCACGTTATGCATCCTGTCTGATCATCGTTTTACTGGTCTATTAAAAAGCCAGCGCTACACCCTGCCAAACAGCTCCTGCAGTGTAGCGCAGACGTAGCTGAAATGTAGTGCCAGCCGTGCATGCTCTGGCATGGGGCCGGCGGTCATTGGGTACATACAACAGGCCTGCTGAAACACCTCAGCAAGCCCGCAGTTTTGCGCCAAACCGTCTGTCACGACAACCGTTTGCGCATTTCATCGAATTCTTCTGCAGTGATCTCACCACGGGCATAGCGTTTTTTGAGAATGTCGAGAGCGTTTTCTCTCTCACGCATGGTCTCGTTAGGGCGTGGTGCGGTTGCTCTCAGTACGGCAAATACAATCAGTCCGATAATGAGGAGCCAGAAGAACCAGCCGAAGCCCATGCCCCAGCCCATTCCCCATTCCATTCCGTTCATCATGATCTATCACTCCTTTCAATAATTTCACCAGTATGCAGGCTCTCGGCCTGGCGAGTTCTATTCGTCCAGAATAATGATTTGACTATCCTAATGACTTTGAGCCGCCCGATTTAGGTGACGGCACTGCGTTCAAACTGCTCGTGTTTTTGCTGCTGCAAGTCGCTTTCACAGTAAGGGCACACTTTCCAGTGCGTTTTGACGATTTTACCGCATTCCGGGCAGTTGCGCTTGAGCTGGTGGCCGCATTCCGGGCAGCGCAGGTAGGCTGCTTCCACAGGGGCTGAACAGTTCGGGCACTTTTCCGCCCTGAAACCAGAGTAAAGTCCGGTGCCCCTGTTCGCTGGTCTGCGCGCCAACCGGTAAATGGCATAGCCGGCAGCAACGATGAGCGCGAGCCAGAAAAGCTGGTGCAAAACCCAGAAAAACCCCCACCCCCCTGCTGCTGCGTCCCAAGGACAAGCTGTGCGCCACATTTTGCTCTCCAGAGTTATCATGCCAGCGGCAGCGTTGACTGCCGCTGGCGGAAGTTGTCGATTATTGAATCGGGCTTATCCAGCCAGTACGCTTGTCGATCCGGATACTGCCGAGCACTTCTGCGCTTTTTTTGCTGCGAACCTGCACTTCGAAATAGCTTTGTTTGTCTGTAATTTCACCAGCGACAAAATCAGGATTATTGTACGCTGCGAGGTAGTATTCTGCCCAGCGCAGGGCTGTGGTTTTATCCAGCGGGAGGGCAACAGAGTTCAACTTTTGCCAGGCGCTGAACTCGGCCGCATCCCAGGGGCAGAAAATATCTGTGCCGGTGTAGGCCATGTGATTTCGGGCCATGGACATTCCATGCCCTTCACCCATACATCTTTGCCAATCGGTCATCATGTATCCATGCTGCCCGCTGGCTGCAGTGTTCGCTACCCCATGCCACGGACAGGTGTCGAGAAAAAATGGAGTTGTGGTGCCTGTCTGAAAAGGAAACTGTGTCGAAGAAAGAGACGCCGCTCCGATGAGCAAGGCGCCTGCCAAACCAGCGAGAGTCAGTTTTAACATGATAGCACACTCCTTAAACATTGTTATCGTTTCATGCGGCCTGATTTCGTTCCTGCTAAGGCAAGGCGTGTGCCAGTTTCTTTGCATTCTCTGAATGGAAATTGAGTTGCGGTTTAATATTTTGTTTTTAATGGTGATAGGCTGTGTTCTCCCCGGCTGGAAATTAAAATTTCTGAATTTGACAAAAAACGATGTGCGAAAAATTTTCGCACAGGTTGGAATGAAGAGAGCTGCGGGGCGAAGATTTTTCGCACCGTCGTCGTAGCCTAACCGTTTGCTTTGAGATTATTTTTAATATTCCAGAGGTCGCGCAGGGTAGGCAGGGCATCACGCCAGAGGGAGATGCGGCTGTCATAATCGCAGTGCCACGTCACCGGGAATTCGCAGATGCGGTAGCCGGCCTGCTGTGCGCGCAGGATGATTTCGATGTCAAACATAAATCCCTCGGTTTTGCATGCAGCGTAGAGGGCTTTTGCAGTCTCACGGCGGTAGAGTTTGAAACCGCACTGCGTGTCTGTGAGCTGCGCCGGAATGTGCATAAGCGAACGCATCATGGGGCGAAAAAACTTTGAGGCCAGCCTGCGCCTGAGCGGCTGGCGTGCGCGGATGTTGCTGCCGGGCAGATAGCGTGATCCATGCGCGAGATCACAGCCGGCGGAGAGCAGATCCAGACCCTTGAGTGCTTCGTTCCATGGTATGCTCGAGCCGGCATCAGCGAAGAGAATAAAGTCGCCACGGGCACGCAGGATGCCCTCGCGCAAGGCCCGGCCCTTGCCACGGTTAGGTTGCAGTTGCAGCACCGTACACGCACAGGCAACGGCGTCACAGGCGCGCCGGGCGATGGCGGCTGTTCCGTCATCGCTGCCGTCATCGACGATAATCAGTTCGCCGGAGCGCGTATGGGCCGCGATCAACGCTGCCGCCAGGCGGATATCACGGCTGATTTTGTCGCCTTCATTGTATGCCGGGATGACGATGGAGAGCTCGATCATGAAAGTTTTTCCATTGTTTGTGCCGGGGCGTGGTCGGTATCTGATCTGAAAAAATAAAAAAAACCCGTGAAAATGTATCCCGGTACCGATTTCACGCAGCACGGCTGCTCCTTTTCAGTCAGTGTGCCTGAGCACAACACGTGCCTATCCAGGAACCGTCATGCCGGTTTCCCCGCAGGGGAAGACTGGAATCCCCCAGACTCACGCACGTACCTGAAAAGATGAGATCCCAGCACTTCGCTTTACTTCAGCCGGAATGCGACTATCAGTATCCGGCTTGCTGCCGTCATTCTGCCAGGGCTGCCGGCCGGGAACCTCTTTCACCGCTCCCGCATATTGATGGCATAGCGTCGAGAGCCGGCCGGCAAACCCGGCAGCCGTGCCTTGAATGTATCGATTTACCCGGTGCAGTTGCAATTATTACTTTGAATAACTGGCGATTGCCGTTATATTGGGCCAATATTTTCCCGCGGCCTGCCGCACGGCTGTCCGAAATCCGAACATAGTCAGTTCCCGAGATGTCATCATGCAGACCGGCGATACCCGTCTCATCAAAAACATCAACGATCAGCTCGTGCTCAATCTCATCCGCGAGCATGGACTGATTTCCGGGTCACAGCTCGCTGCCATCACCGGCATGCGCCCTTCCACGATCTCCAACACGCTGAAAACTCTCTCCGAAAAAGACCTGATCATCAACTGCGGTAAAGGTGTTTCCACCACACGCGGGGGCAAGCGTCCCTGGCTCTGGAGTCTAAATAAAGATGCAGCCTGCATGGTCGGTCTCGATGTCGATATCGGTGAAATCGCTGCGGTCGTGATCGATCTGTGCGGTACGGTGATCAAACGAAAGGTTCTTGCCAGCGAGGATATCCGCAGTCTCGATGACCTGGTTTTTCAACTGCGCGAAAGCTGGCGCACGATCATCCGCGAGGCCGGTGTGAGCAGGAAAAACATCGCCGGTCTGGGTTTGGCCTTTGCCGGTGTGGTCAACCGCGAGCACGGCATCGTCCATCTCACTGATGTGATTTTGCGGCGCAATATCCATCTGCTCGAGGAGCTGGAACATTTTTTTACCATACCGCTGCACATCGAAAATAACGCCAATGCAGCAGCGATCGGTGAAAAATGGCTGGGTATCGGCCAGAGCAGCCGGGATTTCCTCACCGTGCTCATCAATGTGGAAAAAGATGTCGGCGGTATGGGGCTTGGGTTGGTGATCAGAGATGAGGTGTACCATGGCGCAGACTATTGTGCCGGCGAGCTCAATATTCCTCTGCCCAACGTCAGCGCCATCCTGGAAGATATTTCCGGTACGGTCGATCTCGACGGGTTTCTGCAGCAGTGTGGCAAGCCCCTGGATGAGATCGATATCGCCTGCCTGATCCGTGCTGCCCACGCACAGGACCCGGTGGCAGCGACGTTTTTTTCACGTCTCGGTGAAACTGTTGGCCGCAGCATCGCCAGGCCGGTGGCGATGATCAACCCGGAAAAAATCATCCTCGCCGGAGAAATCGCTGATGTCGGGGAGCTGATCGCCACGCCTGTGGCCAATGCCATCAAACCACTGATTTTACATCAGGTAGCCAAGACACTGAAAGTGGAAACCTCGCGGCACGGACGCTATTCTGTTGCGCTGGGCGCCGCTTCGCTGGTGCTGCAGGAGTTCTTCCGCGTGCCTTTGATCGCGACAGGAAGACGGGCTTAATAAACCTTGCGAAGGCTGTGAGCCTTCGCAAAGTTCTGAGTTTCAACGGTGCCTTCAAGTCGTCGATTATTCCCGGAGTATCCCGGCGCGCTGCGGTCGTTCGGGGCAGGTGGTATTTCGTTTCGTTCGTGGCGTGCCGCTGGAGCGGTGTGACGAGAACAGGAGTCGAGAGGGTGCATCCCGATTTTACCCAGAGACAGATGCAGGCATTTCTGGAAGCCGTGCATGAAAAGGAGGGTTTGCCTGCAGCACTGCAGCGGTTGCGGGAATGGAGCATCGCGACCGGATATATCCGCCCGGACGATTTGCGGCTGAACAGCAGCTTCCATTGGCCTGATGAGACGTACGGCCTCACATTCCGGGCCCAGGTCAATGTTCTGCGCAGCCGGTACACACCACAACCCCAGTTGCCGGAGGTCGCCTGTCCGATCTGCTTTGAGAATATCGCTGCGCCGGGGCGGGAGAACCTGCGTGCGTTCGAGCTAACTCTTGCCGGACGGAGCTATTTCCTGCACCTGACGCCTTTTCCCCTGTTTTCCGGCCATTTCGTTCTGGTGCAGAAACAACATGTGCCCATGCGCGTTGACCGCAACAGCGTTGCAGACCTGCTCGCTTTTGTGCGCCAGGCCCCGCATGTTACCGCCTGTTCCAACAGCGATGTAGAGTGGGCGGGCGCCTCGATTCTCAGCCATCATCACTATCAAATCATCGAAAACCTGCACCTGCCGGTGATGGATGCTGCACCAGTCTCCGAACTTCGCTTCAGGTGCAGCCGCCGCGGTGCAGAGGCAGCCATGCTGCACTATCCCTGCCCGTGCATCAAAATCACCTGTCCGGATGCAGAGGTGTTTGTCGAGCTGTGCGCGCGGGTTATCGAACATTGGAAAATGGCCGTTCAGGGAAAAAATACCTGCAATCTGATCGTGATGAACGGGCCGGCGGGGTTTACCGGCTACGTTTTTCTGCGCAATCCGGATTTTCGTACTGCAGCAGAGTTTCAGGAGATAAAAAGCGAGGGGGTCGGGGTCATCGAAATGGCCGGGGAGGGCATTTACCCCGTGCCTTCAGGGGATGAAGCCAGCCGGCTCTGGAGCCGCATCCGGCAGGAAGGGCTGGAAATCGTTAAGGGGATTATCCGCAGCAACAGTCCGATAACCAGAGAACATTATGCAGACATCTTCAGGGATTTTGCCGCTGTCCTCAGCCGGGCGAGCTGATGCTGCCCGTGCCGCCTGCCCGACGTAACCCCTTTCCCTTCAGCCCAAAAAATGAACACCCTCCCGCCTCATCGCCGCACTGCTGCGGTGGGATGAGGGGAGAGGGTGCCGGCTCTGGCCGGATGGCCCTTATTTGAGCGTCTGCAGGTACGCGTAGATCGCGCGCAATTCGAAGTCGGTGTAATGTTTGGTCGCTGCAATCGGCATGGCAAAGGTATCGAGTTTTTTGCCCGAGGGCGTGATACCTTCACGCAGCGTTTTTTTGAACTGTTCAAAGCTCCAGTTTTTTACCGGGCGCAGGTCTGGCGGATCGATGGGCTGTCCTTCAGCCGGGCCGCCGCGCAGATCTTCGCCGTGGCAATAGCTGCACACGCTGTTGACGAAATACCCGCCATAGGCAACGACGTCGGAGGTATCCGGCTTGATCGTATTCGTCGGCTCAGGGTTGACGCTCTTGCCAAAATCGATCGCGCCGAAACCGGCGAGGACTTTGCCGAGAAATTTCAGCTCAGTCGGCGGCAGCACATTATCCACCGGCGGCACCGATTGAATCCAGGCGATCAGGGCAGCGGCATCCTCATCATTCATCTTGTGATAGGCCGGACTTGGCATGACGATCATGCCTCTGCCGGATTTTGTAACACCGTGGCGGATAGCAACATCCCAGTCCTGAACAGTTTTATACTGATCAGCCACACCGCCTTTGCCTGAAGTCAGATTTGCCGGTACAGCGCGAAATGGCGGGATATCGAGAAATACTTTCCCGGCCAGGTTGTCGCCATGGCAGTCGCGGCAGCCGAAAATGTTCGCAAGGTGGGCTCCATAGGCCAGACTGGCAGAGTCCGTGGGTACACTGCTCAGGGTAGAGCTGGCTGTGTACTGTTCGAACATGGCCGACTGCCCTCTCTGCGCGACAAAAAAGAGCACTACAGCCAGCGCAATGAGCACGCCTGCGAAGATTTTCAAAAAGGTTTTCATGGTTCTTCCTCCTTTAATTTTAATGCTGTAATTGCATGACCCGAAACCGGGCAGCAGGCAATGAAGGCCGGCATGGAAAGCATGGTGAGGCATGCCGGTAAATGGGATCGGCTCCCCTGCCTGCAGGGGAGGAAAGGATGGGATTATATCTGTGGTTACCGGGAGAAGAAACCTCCCGAGTACGCAATAATGTAGAAATTACCCAAAAACCGGGAGAAAAAACAAGGGGAACAGGACGAAGAGTTTGCCCCGCGGACGGACCGCGGGACAAAAGGGTAGGCCAATCAGCGCAGGATAAAGCGGAAGGTGATCACGCCCTGCTGGATTTTTTGCTCGGCATCCGGGGGCAGAGCGCTGAACTGCCACTGGCGGAAGGCGTCCAGCGCGGCTTTTTCCAGCGCGGCATCGCCTTTGAGAACAGGCCGGGCATTGGCGACAACACCACCGGGCAGCAGGATAAAACGGATTTTGACCACAGCCTCCTGCTGCAATCCCGGCGGGAATTCCGGCAGTACGCGGTGAATGACCGTTCTGCTGGCGGCCTCACCCTCGATGCGGAAGGGCACCTGCACACCTTTGCCCAGATCCGGTGCTGCGGCGCGGATGTCCTTGCCACCGAAATCGAGATCATCCGCAACAGCAGGGCGTTTTTCTGTCTGCCCCCGTCCTGCTGCGAGTGCATCCAGTTCGCGCCGTCCCGGATCAGGGCGGTTTTGCTGCAGCAGCTCGGGGCGGGAAGCATCTACGGTGATTTTTTCGCTGCGGCGGTTGCGCAGCACAGGCTGCTCCTCTTCGAGCATGCGCCGCTTCGGCAGCACGATACGCTTGCGCGCGCTTTCTTTTTCTGTTTTGACAGCAGGCTTTACCGGTTGCGGGCGCGGTGCCGGGCGGGCCTGTGCCGGCCGGCTGGTGCTGACGAACTCCATCTCAACCCATTCCGGCAGCTCATAGGGCGTGCCGATGGAGATAAAAGCAAATGCCAGCAGCACCACTGCGTGGATGAGCACAGCAACGGCCAGGGCGATCTTCTGCTCACGCTGCTCTCCGGCAGGTGACTGTTTGAGTTGCGGCATGGTGTTCATGGCTATAGCCCGGGTTCTGTCGCCAGCATGAACCGGTCTGCTCCGGCGAGCTTGGCGATGTCGATGATTTCCACGGCCTTTTGCAGCGGCAGGCCCTTGTCGGCACGGATGATGACCATCTTATCCGGCCTGTCTGCCAGCAGAGTGCGCAGCCGCGCCCCAAGCCGGGACTTGGCGACCTGTTCGTTGTTGAGGTAAATCACCTGTTTGTCTGTGATAGTGATCAGAACCTGCTGCTTCTCCTCCGGCTCGCCCGTGGTGGCTTTGGGCAGCTTCACTTTGATCCCCGGCTGCACGATGAACGAGGAAGACAGGAGAAAAAAGATCAGCAGCAGCAACACGATGTCACTCAGGGAAATCGCTGAGAACATCAGCAGGCGTTTTTTATTTGGCTGCAAGCTCATGGGTGCTCACTCCGGTTTCGTTGTGCAACGTGTCCAGCAGTTCGATGCTCGACTGCTCCATTTCCGCAACCATCTGCTCCACCTTCCCCTGCACCCAGTTGTAAAAAATCAGCGCCAGGATGCCGACCGAGAGCCCGGCTGCGGTCGTGACCAGGGCTTCCCAGATGCCGCCTGCGAGCACAGTAGCATCCACATTACCGCCGCGCTCCTGGATTTCCATGAACGCCCGGATCATGCCGGTGACCGTACCGAGAAAACCCAGCATCGGTGCTATGCCGGCGATCGTGGCCAGGGTGCCGAGATGTTTTTCCAGGTGGTAAATCTCTGCTTTGGCAGTGGACTCGATGGCATCTTTGATTTCCATACGCGGCCGTGAGGCGTTTTCGATGCCGGCGCGGGTCATGCGCGAAAACGGACTGTTGGTGTTTTTGCACAGCATCAGCGCATCATCGACCTGATTGCGCAGCAGCATATTGCGAACTTGCAGGATGAACGTGCGCGAGTCAGTCTCCACTTTGCGCAACGCAAGCCAGCGCACGATGATGATATAAACCGCCACTATACTTGCCAGGATGATCGGGATCATCATGATCCCGCCTTTGCTGAGAATATCCAGAATGGTCATCAAAATCCTCCGCTATCGGATGAAAAAGAAAGTGTTTTCAAATTGCCTCTCTCGTGACACCGCTCCCGCGGTGTCACGCCCTGCTCCTGCGGTGTCACACCCTGCTCCCACAGTACGATGCAGCTCCAAAACTCTACCACTGCAGGAAAAGCCCGCCGCGTACGTGTGCTCCGGTCGTTTTATAGCCCTGCCACAGGGCAGTGGTCTCGTTCAGCAGATTGCGTCCACTGAGGGTGATGTTGATATGTTCTGCCAGGCGATACCCGGCTGAGATGTTCAGTGCGGACCAGGCGCCGATGGCTTCAGCCGGTTGCAGCCTCGCCACGCGCGATCCGATCCACAGATAATCCACGTTCAGCTCAAGCCCGGACACGGGTTTCCACGACAGCTTAACCGGCAGGATAAACTCGCCGCGATAGGGAATATCCAGCGATGGATCATAGACACCGGTGAGGCGCACGGCATCATCGAGGAAAGTGATGCCTGCCTCAACATCGAGGTGGTGTGTCAGCGATCGGCTGAACAGGATATCGATATTTTTGAATTTGACATCTGCGCTGCGCAGAGAAAACCGGCCACTGGAATCCGCCTCGAAATAGCGATAGTTGTCGATTGCAGATTGCGAGTAGCGCAGGGTCAGGGTGCTGGCGTCAGAGAGTTTCCATTCGATATCCAGCCCGCCCTGATAGCGAAATTTTTCTCCACCGGCCCGGTAGCTCCCGGCCAGATAGGGATTGTCGCGCAGGCGTTCCTCCCATGTGGTGTAGCTGAACTCCCGTTTTCCCCAGAGTGTGACAGCCAGACGGCTGCCATGCAGGAAGATGGCCCGCAGGTCCGGGCCGAGCATGCTGCTGGAAAGTGTATCTTCTGTCAGCGTGGTCAGCACAGCGCCGAGCCGGAGCTGTAATTTGCCGCGCATCAGGCTGGTTTTATAGGCTGCCTGCCATCTCTGCCAGCGGATGTCCTGTTCAGGGCTGCCGATCTGTTTGCGCAGGGCATCGCTGACCACGCGGCCGGAGACGAGCAGTTCGCCTGCGCCCACCTGCTGTCGCAGGCCGCCGCTTATCTGCCAGAGAGAGAAGGAATAGTCCATGTCAAGGGCGGAATCCGGCAGGGTGTCTTCCAGGCTTCCTGTCAGCAGGCCGGCGGTCACTTCCAAAGTCCCGCTCTCGCCGAACCCTGTGCTGCCGTTTACCTGCAGCTCAGACCAGCCGTAACTGCGGCGGTACTCAGGAATCGCCGCACCGTACAGTCCATAGTCGAGTCTGTTGATCTGACCGTGCACGCTCCAGCGGTTATCCCTGTCGCCGGAGTAACCCAACTCGAGAGCGCCGTTGAAACGGTCGAAATTGCTGTTGAAATACTGCCCGCCGGTGCGTTCGAAGGCCAGCTCTGTGCTGTAATCCAGCTCACCGGCATCCTGCCACCAGGAAAAACCACTGCCGAGCTGGCTGAACTGCCCGCCCCAGGCGTGCGCCTGCAGATGTTTTTCCCGGCCCTGGCGTCCCTCGCGCAGCCGTTTGCGCTCGCCACGGTCCATCTCCTCGACCGAGATCGGATCATAGAGAACCGGCGGGTTCACCAGCTCGGTGTTGTCCGGCGAAATGGTGATTTTCTTGCCGCTGATCCGTTTCGATGAGTCTTTGCCGTAGATCAGCACCTCAGGAAGCTCGATTTTTTTATCCTGTGCGTCTGCCGGTTTTTCAGCAGCGCTGGTATCCACAGCAGTGGTGTCCACCGGCAGGGTGAATCGCGTTGCTGGCGCCTGTTTTTTCCCCTGGGCAAAAAGCGGCAGGCTGAGCAGGCTGGCCAGGATGAAGCTGATGAGTCGGGTTTTATTGTCCACGCAGTGCATTCAAGCGCTCCAGTGCCTTGGTTCGGTAGGTTTCATTCTGGAATTCATCGATCAGGGAACGGTACAGCTTGCGCGCTTCCGCAAAGCGGCCGAGTTTTTCGTTTGCCTGCGCAGCGCGGAAAACCGCTTCGACTACCAGGGATAAATGGCTGCCGTAAAGGTATTTCACTTTCAGATAATCGACTACCGCGCCTTTGAGATCACCCGAGGCGGCGCGCGTTTCTCCGATGCGAAACTGGGCTTCGGCAGCAGTGATGTCATTGACCATGCCGGTGACTTTTTCATAAAAACGAAAAGCCTGCTGCCAGTCCCGGCGAGCCTGGGCAGCGCGCCCGCGGCCGAGTACCGCCCGTGCCTGCAGCGAGGGGTCCGAGTATTTCGCCGAGATATCGCGAAAAATGCGGTCTGCCCGTCCGTACTGTTTCTGCTGCAGATAGAGATTGCCCTTTTCGACCTCCGCCAGCCCGGCGAAGACCGTGCCGGGAAAAGTGCTGATCACGCGGTCGAAGGTAATCAGAGCAGCGCTGTATTCCTTTTTCGCCAGCTCCAGGCGGCCGGCGCGCAGCAGGGCTTCGGGGGTGTCTGTCGCAGCAGGGAACTCGCGCGCCTGGCGATGGTATGCCGAGATCGCCTGCGTGGAGTCAGCCATTTTTTCATACGCCGTACCGATCCAGAACCAGGCGGACTGGGCCGGCTTGTGGCGGCGGTAGTCGCGGTAGAGTTTGCGGAACTCTCCGATGGCTTTTTCATACTCCTGCAGGCTGAACAGCAGCTCGCCTTTGCGGAACTGCAGGTCTGCCGCGATGGGCTGCCCCGGAAACCGGGCGATGTAGGTGTCTGCCAGGCTTAGAGCCTCGTCGTACTTGTCCTGCTGCAGCAACGCCCACTGCATGCCGCTGACCGCGTCGTCAAAAAAGTCGCCTTCGGGAAAGCGTTTGACGACCAGCCGGTAGGCCTGCAGCGCTTCGGGATATTTTTCTTCATTATAATAGCAGTCCCCGATAGCGTAGGCTGCATCGTCAGCATAGGGGCCGGTGGGGTCCATGCTCAGGGCTTCGTTGAAGGCGGCGCGCGCCTCGGCGTAGCGGTGTTCGCGGAACAGCGAACGGCCGATCATGTACTGTGCGCGTACGGCAAAAGCAGATGCCGGCCAGGTGGTTTTGAGGTGATCGAACGCTGCCCTGGCCTGCTCGCCTTTGTTCTGTCGATAGTAGCTCAGGCCGATCTGAAAACGGGCTTCAGCTTTCAGTTCTGCGTCAACAGGCAGGTCGGCAACCTGAGAGTAGAGAGTGATGGCCTGGGGGTATTTTTTCAGATTAAACCAGGCGTCACCCGCGCGCAAGAGCGCATCGGCGCGGATGGCGGTGTCCTTTTCGCCTTTCGCGGCTGCGGAAAAATCCGCGGCCGCCTCGGCAAAACGGTTGCGCTTCATCCTCGACCAGCCCCGGCCATAGAGCGCGCGCAGGCGGTACTCGCTCTGCGGCCACTGCTTCAGCAGCCGGGTGTAGGCAGCCTCGGCTGAACGGCTGTCTCCTTCTTTGAAATAGCTCTCAGCCAGCCAGTACTGGGCATCGTCGGCAAGGTCGTTGCCCTGATAGCGGGCGAGCATCTGCTTGAAACTGGTGATCGCCGCCTTGTAGTTGCCCTGCTGATAGCGGCTGCGGCCCTGCTTGTACAGCGCGCGCGGCGTGATGTCTCCGCCGGTGAATTCCTTTTCGATTTTCGAGTAGTACTTTTCGGCCTCATTGTAGCGCTTCAGGGCCAGCAAACTTTCGCCGGTCATGTACTGAGCCTCGGCAGCAACCTCAGCGTCAGGGTATGCAGTGCCGATTTTTCGGAAAGCGGCCAGGGCCTGCTCATAGTTCCCGGCGCTGAACTCGATGGCCCCGAGTTCGTAGAGCGCTGTCGGTGCTTCTGCGGCATCCGGATAGCTGTCGCGCAGGCGCTGGAATGTCGTCCGCGCCCGGGTGGTATCGCCCGCTGCCAGGTGGGCTTTGCCGATCTGCAACAGTGCCGATGGCAGCAGTTCACTCTGCGGCCAGTTTTGTACCAGTTGGTTGAAATAGCGCTGCGCTCCCTGCAGATTGCCGGCCTGCTTCTGCGCCCAGCCCGCGCCGTACACGGCGTCGTCGGCGAAGCGGCTCCGCGGTGCGCGGTCGGCAAGGCTCATGTAGGCTTCGGTGGCGAGGTCATACTTTTCCTGTTTGAAAAGCGCCTCAGCGATGAGAAACTCCGCCTGATCGCGCAGCTCGTGCACCGGCCAGGTGCGCACCGCCTGCTTCAGAGTTTTGATCGCCTCGTCGTATTTTTTCAGGCCCCAGGCAGAAAAACCGGCGTGATAAGTCGCCTGATCGGTGAGTTGGCTGGTGGGGTAGGTATCGAGCAGCTTTTTGTACGCAGCCAGGGCGCGCTCAAAATCGCCGCGTTCCTCGTAAATCCAGGCAGCGGAGTACAGGGCGTAATCTGCCACTGAACTGGAGGAAAAGCGGCCGAAAACAGCTGCGTACTCCTTCAGCGCTGCCCCGGTATCGCCGATGGCGTACAGGGCCTCACCGAGCCAGTAGTGCGCCTGATCCTGCAGCTCTGAGTCGGGATAATCCTCAAAAAAAGTCCGCAATGCCTCGATGGCCTGGCTGGTGAGCTTGTCATAAAACAGCGCCTGGCCGATGCGGAACTGCGCCCGGTCGCGCAGGTTGACCGCCGGGTAGGATGTGAGCAGGCGGCGATATTCTGTAACCGCCCGGCCGTAGAGCTGCTGCTGGAAAAACGATTCGGCGAGCAGAAAATGCGCCTGTGCCGCATAGCGGCTGTCGGGGAAACGTTTGAGAAAATCACGCAACTGCTCGGCAGCATAGGGATAGAGACCGTCATCATAGATACCCTTAGCCGTGATGAATGCACGCGCCTCGGCTTTGTCCGGCGTCTGGGCCGGGAGAAGGGAGGCGCTCACAAGGAAGAGAACAAGAACTGCGGCCCACATTCGCGGCCATGCAGTGCGCCCTTTCGTTCGGGGCAGAGAGTCGTGATTGCGCGCCCTCGCCGGCGTGGGGAAACGCGAAAAAGCTCCCCTCACAGAGGTCCGGCGCTCTTCGCCATTCCATTCTAACGATGTGTCTTGTATCGGTTGGGGCATGAGAAGCCGTTTTTTTTCAGTGATATGCTCAGGATTCATCGAGTTTCATTATGGTTTTGATGCTGTTGAAAAGGCGGAAATTGCTTCCCTGAAAGCCGCTCAGGGTTATGTTTTTGCCGGAAGCCAGCCCCACGTTGACCACAGTAGTCAGGCTGCCATAGCTTCCGGGTATATAGTCAAGAACAACGCTGTTGATCGCCTCGTTCGGGATTTTTTTTGAGACAAAAGGATAGTGTATGACAACCTCATGTTCTGCGATATAGACTCCCCGGGGGCGTTTGATGAAAAAAAAGACACCCAGCCCGCTTATTCCGGCGAGTGCGGCGATCACGGGCCAGGATAAGTTTGCGTCCCGGAATGTGAGAACCATGAAGAGTGGTGTCAGCACAAATGACCAGGGCAGGAGGAGCAGGCTCTTTTTTGTCTGAAAGACTGGCTGGACTCTGTTCTGTAACGTGCCTGCCATGCGCTCTTCGATGAGTTCGAGCAGGTTGAAGAAATCCTTGATATTCGAGTAAAACGACAGCTCCCTGTTGCCGCTGGAGTCGTACAAGTCGAAGCGGCTTAAAAACTCTTTTTCCCGGATTTCAGCTATCCTGGCCCAGGGCACGAATTTTTCACTGCCCGGCAGGGGTAGCTGCTTCCTCAGTCCGCGTTCATCTGCTGTCAGCACGGAAAATGTGTTGGGAACATAAAACAGCGACAGGAGCACGAAAAAGATGAACACAGCGACGACCCACGGATCCGCATTCTGCTGGTAGCTCATCACCCCGGCAAAAGAAAAAAGCAAAATGCCGGCGATGATGATGATTTTGTAGATCAGGGGATACGTGAATGTTTGTTTCATAGTTTATTTTTCTGCTTTTCCGGGTATCGTCATCTGTCATTCCGGCCAAGCGAAGCGCAGTGCCGGAATCTCATCTTTTCGGGCACGTGCCAGAGCCAAGGAGATTCCGGTCTTCCCCTGCGGGGAAACCGGAATGACCGTTCCGGTGCTGGCACGTGCTGTGCGCTGGCGGTTTGGCTGAAAAATGCAACATTGCTGAGTTAAATGGATAGTCAGATTCTGCTTTTGTATTCATTCACCCTGCGTTTCTGTTCAGGCCGGAGCAGAAACAGCCTTGGTATCCGCGGCGCTTGTGCTCCGGATGCCGCGCGTCAGGCCTGAACTGCACTTCGGGAGCAGTACGAGGAGCTGGGAAAATGCCCATGCCTCGCTCTGCGGCAAGCGCCGCTCTCTCTTTATCCCGCCCCGGTACGCGTATCAGACTGCACCAACTCCGAAAGCGTTACAAAGCGATATCCCTGATCTTTCAGGCGCGGGACGATTTCCTGTACCGCCTGAACCGTCTGGCTGCGGTCAAGATTTCTGGTATTGCCGCCATCGTGCAGGATGATCAGGCTGCCGGGGCGCACGCGTTTGAGAACGCGGCGGATGATCTTTTTCGTGCCCGGCCTGTTCGGGTCGCGCGGATAGACATCGCCGACAACATGGCGATACCCCATCTGTTCGACGACTGAGACGGTTTTTTTGGTGAACAACCCCATGGGCGGACGAAAGTACAGCGGCATTCTGCCAGTGACTTCAGAGATGATTTCATGAGTCCGGCTGATTTCTTCACGGATCTGGCGGACGCGTAAAAACGGCAACATGCGGTGTGACCAGGTGTGATTGCCGATCTCATGCGCAGCCCCGGCGATGCGCCTCGCCAGCTCCGGATTGCGCTGCACATAACGGCCGATGAGGAAAAAAGTTGCCGGCACCTGCTCCCGGTCGAAATAATCCAGCAGACTGCGGGTAAAGGTGGGATGCGGGCCGTCATCAAAGGAAAGGGCGACGATGGGCTTTTCCGTACGTGCCTGCCAGAAGATGCGTTCGGTCAGGCTGGGGCCGAAACGTTCCAAGGCCAATGTGTGGCTGAGATCACCGAGCAGGGATTGCCAGCGTTCCCCGCCCCAGAGATGCGTGATGCGCATAACGGTTCCTGTCATGATGTCCTGTTTTTCGCTGTTTCAGCTTTTGGTGTCATGATGATGTCCATACGGTTGAGGTACTCGTCGCGTACGGCGTCGAATTCAGCGATCAGTTGTTTGCGCTGGCGTTTCATGCGCGTGACCAGTTGCTTGTTGGTGAACAGAAAGAAAGAAAACGACAGCCGCTTTTTCTGCTCGCGCAGCCGGGTGACATACGAGAGCGCGTAAAATCCGCTTACCGGCAGGGAGAGGGCATAGGCTGCCGTCCACCATGGATTTGCAAACGTGGCCACGAGCGCGGTTTGCAGCGTGTAGAAAAGCAGAAAGGTCATACCGCCACCGAGCAGCAGAGCTGAGAGTATTTTTGTGCGCTCAAAATGAAAACGCCGGCCGATGTTTTCCGAAATCCGATAGGGAATATAGTTGTTGATGATGCCATAAAGCGCCGGAATCAGTCCGGGAATCGAGCTGCGATAGGTCCGGAAGACCTGCCGCCAGATATCCCGTGCATTGCTGCTTTCGCGCAGCATGTTGTCTGACAGGCGCAAACGTTTCAGCTTACGCTTATAGGCACCGATGCGTTCCTGCAGGCGTTCCACCCGTTCGGGGTCCGTGTGGCGGTAATACTGCACACACTCGGCGATGGCCTTGCTGATGACGAATTCCTCACGCCATGCTTTCTCCCGGCTTTTCCGGTCGGTAAAATCAAAGGTCTTCAGCTCGTCCCGGTAGAGCACTTCGATATCGCGGACAAACTCGTCGAGTTCCTCGTCCTGCACATTCACCGTCAGCTTTTCCAGCTCATGCTGCATGGCGTCGGTCAGGGCGCGGATGGCCTCAAAGCCTTCTTTTTTGTACTGCTCAAAATACGGCTGCAGCTCGATGGCCTCGCCAAAATTGGCCATCACCCGGCTGCGGAAGCGCGAGCGCGAATAAAAATGCAGCCCCACAGGCACCAGCTTGACGCCGAGTTTGTAGTCGTTTTTCTCTTCCGTATCCATCAAAATGCGCGCCGTGCCGGTTTTCAGCCGCTGTACTTTGCGCGCCATGTCGCTGACGCCTTCGGGAAAAATGCCGATGGCCTCGCCGCGTTCGAGCACCCGCCGCGCCTCCTCAAAGGTATGCTCGTTTTCCTGCATCTTGTCTGGCGCCTCGTGCTTGCGATACACAGGAATCACGCCGCACTTGCGCAGAAACCAGGCTTTCACAGGGTTGTTGAACAACCCGGCGTGGGCGATGTAGTTCACCTTGCGTTTGGTGATCACGCCCAGAACCAGGGCATCCATGATCGAATTGGGGTGATTGGCGGCGAAGATCACCGGCCCGCGTTTGGGGATGTTCTCCGGCCGGCGCACATCGAGCTTCTGAAAGAAAATCGACAGGGCTATCTTGACCACGACGTAAGACATCCGGTATAAAAACGGACGCTGCTCTTTAAACTCCCGCATTTGCTACCCTCCGGAAACAGTTACCTCATGCTTCGTCAGCGACAGCAGCAGTGTGTGCTGTTTCAGCAAAGGTATCATAAAAATGCACTTCCCGCAACAGAATAGTAGCCGAAAGCGACGCGGGCTTCACCCGTGCCTGCCCTCATCTCGTCACTCCGCTCCTGTGTCCCTGCACTTGCCTCCTTAACATTACCCGGCCCGATGCTGGTAGTTTTCATGCTGTCATTCCGGTTTCCGCGCAGCGGAATACCGGAATCTCATCTTTTCGGGCACGTGCCCGTCCCTTGGAGATTCCGGCACTCCGCTTCGCTCCGGCCGGAATGACATGATGGGGGCTTTTTTTCTCTCTACCAGAGAATGAAGGTTTGCTTTTCTTCGCTCCACCCGGCAATCGCACCGGTGATGAAACCACGATTAAACACTCCGCCTGCTCGAGGGTCTGTTGTTGTGGCCTGAGTAAACCCTTCCGGCCCTTATCCCAGTCCCGGCCTGCTGTACCCGGGCGACTGTGACGACTGTATTCCCTGCTTGCCAGTAATCCGATGGAGATACTCTGACCAAAATTTTGTGGAGGACGTTGTGAAATGTAAATCTGTTTTGTTCCGGGGAAGCCGTTTGCTTTTTATCGGCATGGTACTGCTGATCTCTGCTGCCTCGCTTCCGGCGCAGAAACTGGATATGAAGAAATTGGAAGGCATGAAAGCGCGCAACATCGGTCCTGCGGGCATGAGCGGCCGCGTCACCGCCATCGACGTCGTGCTCAAGGATACGGATATCATCTATGCCGGAACTGCTTCGGGTGGCCTGTGGAAATCCACAAACGGCGGCATCGACTGGAAACCGATTTTCGATGACCAGCCTGTAGCCTCCATCGGCGCTGTCGCGATCGACCAGAGCAACCCGAGCGTGATCTGGGTTGGCACCGGCGAGGGCAATCCGCGCAACAGCCAGACCAGCGGCGACGGCGTGTTCAAAAGCCTGGACGGCGGCAAAACCTGGAAGTTCATGGGCCTGAAAAACAGCCGCAACATCCATCGCATCCTCATCAATCCGCACAACCCGGACATCGTCTATGCCGGTGTGCAGGGCTCGGCGTGGGGCGAGCACCCGGAGCGCGGCGTTTTCCGCACAAAAGACGGTGGTAAAACCTGGGAGAAAATTCTCTATGTCGATGAAAAAACCGGCATCGCCGAGCTGGTGATGGACCCGTCCAATCCGAATAAACTGTTTGCCGCGATGTGGCAGTTCCGGCGCTGGCCGTGGTTTTTCGAATCCGGCGGCCCCGGGTCCGGTCTGTACGTGACCATCGACGGCGGTGATAGCTGGGAAAAAAGAACCTCCGAAGATGGCCTGCCCGAGGGTGACCTTGGACGCATCGGCATCGCCGTGGCGCCGAGCAACCCGGATCGCGTGTATGCGTTGATCGAATCGAAAAAGAATGCCCTGTACCGTTCCGACGACGGCGGCTACAAGTGGCGCAAAATTTCCGAGAAGAACATCGGCAACCGGCCGTTTTATTACGGCGAAATCCACGCCGACCCGGTCAATGAAAACCGGTTGTACAGCATTCACTCTGTGGTGACCTACAGCGAGGACGGCGGCAAAACCTTTCAGCAGCTCGTCGGCTGGGAAATTCACCCCGATCATCACGCTTTCTGGGTGCATCCACAGAACCCGGATTTCATCATCGAAGGCAACGACGGCGGGCTGAATATCTCCCGCGACCGCGGCAAAACATGGCGTTTTATCGAAAATCTGCCGCTGGCACAGTTCTATCACATCAGCGTCGATAATGCCGTTCCCTACAATGTCCTCGGCGGTATGCAGGACAATGGCTCCTGGCGTGGCCCGAGCCAGGTCTGGCGCGCGGGCGGCATCCGCAATGCCTACTGGGAAGAGGTCGCGTTCGGCGATGGCTTTGATGTGGTGCCGGATGCGAGCGACCCCGAGCGTTTCGGCTATGCCATGTCCCAGGGCGGTTTTCTGCGCCGCTACGATCTGCGCACCGGACAGACGCGGCTGATCAAGCCCACGCATCCCGGGGATGTCACTCTGCGTTTTAACTGGAATGCCGGGCTTGCCCACGACCCTTTCAGCAAAACCACGATTTATTACGGCAGCCAGTTCGTGCACAAAAGTACGGACCGCGGCGAAACCTGGGAGATCATCTCGCCGGACCTGACCACCAACGATCCGGAAAAGCAGAAGCAGCTCGACAGCGGTGGTCTGACCTATGATGTGACCGCAGCGGAGAATTTCTGCAGCATCGTGGCAATCGAACCGAGCCCGGTGCAGGAAGGCGTGATCTGGGTGGGGACGGATGACGGCAACCTGCAACTGACCCGCGACGGTGGCAAAACCTGGACGAATCTGATCGGGAAGATCAAAGGCGTGCCCGAGGGCACGTGGATTCCGCAAATCCGTGCTTCGGCAAAAAATGCGGGCGAGGCGTTCGTGGTTTTTGATAATCACCGCCGCAACGACTGGACGCCGTACGTGTATCACACCACCAACTTCGGCAAGAGCTGGAAGCGGCTGGTCGATGGCAGCAAAGTCGATGGCTACGCACTGGCTTTTGCGCAGGACACCATTGAGCCGCGGCTGATGTTTCTGGGGACGGAGTTTGGGCTGTACGTCAGCATCGATGCCGGGGCGACCTGGGCAAAATGGACCAACGGCTTCCCCACGGTTTCGACCATGGACCTGGTCATCCACCCGCGTGAGCACGACCTGGTTATCGGCACTTTTGGCCGCGCGGCATGGATACTCGACGATATCCGCCCGCTGCGTGAAATCGCGAGCAGCCGTGGCGCTGTTCTGAACAAGCCGGTGCATGTTTTCGATCCACCGCAGGCGATTCAGGCGATCTACCGCCAGGCCGCGGGCACCCGTTTCGCGGCGCACGCCATGTACAAGGGTGAAAACCGGCCGCAGGGTGCGATGATCAGCTATGTTTTCAATCCGCAGAAAAAAGATAAGGGCGAGAAAAAAGCCGGCCAGAAAAAGCGCAAAAGCAAAAAAGAGCGCGGCGAAAAAGCCGGCATGAAGAAAAAGAACAAAGGCAGCGAAGTCACCATCGAGATCGTCGATCAGTCCGGCGCAGTCATCCGCACGCTGAAGCACAAAGCCAAACCGGGCCTCAACCGAACGTACTGGCGCCTCGACCGTAAAGGCGTACGCTCGCCCTCGCAGCCGAAACCCAGGGATAAAAATGCCCGCGAACCCGGCGGCATCCCGGTTCTGCCCGGTGAGTATAAAATCCGCGTGCGCAACGGCGATCACGTCGATTCGACCATGGTCACGGTGATTTTCGACCCGCGTGTCGAAGTGAGCATGGATGTTTTGAAGCAGCGCGCGGATTTTCTCGATGCGTTCATGCAGAAGACCAAAGTCGTCACCGAAGCGATGGACAGGCTGCGCGAGGCGCGGAAAACCATCAAGCTGGTGAATGGCCGGTTGGCCGAGCGCGAGGACGATGCTGCGAAAGAGCTGAAAAAAGCCGGCAAAGCCGTAGGAGATTCCATCAAAGCGCTGATGGAACTGGTACTGCCGAAAGAGGGCGTGCAGGGCATCCGCCGCGATCCCTCGATTCTGGTGTCGCGACTGTGGACAGTGCGCTCCTACCTGATGTCCTCGATCTCCGCGCCCGGACAGGCAGAAGAACGTCTCGCTGCAGTGGCTGAAAAGCAGATGCGCGAGGTGGTTGATAAAATCAACGCTTTTTTTGCCAAAGACTGGGCAGACTATACCCAGAAAATCGATGCGGCTGAGGTGTCGTTGTACAAGAAATATGAGCCGCTGCAGGTCGGGCAGTAGCGCCTGAGAATGGGCGCGGAAAAGTTCCCCCTTTGAAGGGGGATACAGGGGGATGTCCTGCGGCTTCGTCGTGAATTGTCGCGGTGTTGAGGGCGTGCTTGTGTTTTTGTTGTGATGTGTTTTGCAGGGGGTGTGCTGGGGAGACCCCGTAGATCGCGACATGAATGTCGCGTTACAGCCCTGTTTTGCTGGGATTGTGGTGGGAACATCCCCCTGGCCCGGCTTTTGTGCCGGGCCTGTCCCCCTTCGAAGGGGGATTTTGGGGGGCACGGAGTCATTCCCCCTTTGAGGGGATGTCCCGCGGTTTCGTGGCGAACTGTCGCGGTATTGAGGGTGTGTGCTGGGAACATCCCCAGTTCGCGACATGAATGTCGCGTTACAGCCCTGTTTGCTGGTGTTGTGGTGGAACATCCCCCTGGCCCGGCTTATGCGCCGGGTCTGTTCCCCTGCGAAGGGGGATTTTTGGCGGTTAAAATAATCTGGAACAGGTGCGGGCAGGTGTGTCAGCGCCGGGTTTCGGGAGAGGAGAGAAGATGATGAGAAAGTACAGTTCGGTATTTTACCACGCATTTGCTGCATTGTTGATGCTGTCGCTTCTGCTGCCGCAGAATCTGCCGGCGGCGAAGAAGAAAAACGGATTCGATGAAAAGCTGTACGACGCGCTCGAGTATCGCCTTGTCGGGCCATTTCGTGGTGGCCGCTCTGCTGCGGTGACCGGTGTGCCGGGCAAGCCGATGTTGTACTATTTTGGTGCTACGGGCGGTGGCGTCTGGCGCACAACCGACGGCGGTCAGAGCTGGGAAAATATCTCCGATGGCTTTTTCGGCGGCTCGATCGGTTCGGTAGCGGTGAGCGAATGGGACCCGAACGTCATCTACGTCGGTGAGGGCGAGGTGACGGTGCGCGGGAACGTGTCCTCCGGTTTCGGCATGTGGAAATCTGTTGATGCCGGTAAAACCTGGACGCACATCGGCCTGGATGACTCGCGGCACATCACCCGTATTCGCATTCACCCGCGCAATCCGGATCTGGTTTATGCGGCGGTTTTGGGCCACCTCTACGGGCCGAACCAGATGCGCGGCGTCTATCGCAGCAAAGACGGCGGTACGACGTGGCAGCGCATTCTTTTTGCCAACGAAAACGCCGGCGCGGTCGATCTGATCATGGACCCGACCAACCCGCGTATCCTCTACGCCAGCACCTGGCGCGTGCGCCGCACGCCCTACAGCCTGGAAAGCGGTGGCGAAGGCTCACACCTGTGGAAATCCACCGATGGCGGCGACACCTGGAAGAAGATCACCCGCAACAAAGGGCTGCCGCAAACCGGCACGGTCGGCATCATCGGCGTTACGGTTTCACCGGTGAATCCCGATCGCGTCTGGGCGATCATCGAGCACGAAAATGGCGGTGTGTTCCGTTCCGAAGATGGCGGTGAGACCTGGCGCAAAATCAACAGCGAGCGCAAGCTGCGCCAGCGCGCGTGGTACTATTCACGCATCTACGCTGATCCGCAAAATGAAGACATCATCTACGCGCTCAACGTGCGTTTCTGGCGCTCCAAAGATGGCGGCAAATCATGGCAGCGCATCGCGACGCCCCACGGCGATCACCACGACTTGTGGATCGCGCCGGAAGACCCGCAGCGCATGATCGTCGCTGATGACGGCGGTGCGCAGGTGACGGTCAACGGCGGCCAGGGCTGGACGACCTACCACAACCAGCCGACAGCGCAGTTCTACCGCGTCACCACCGACGACTCGTTTCCGTACCGCATCTATGGTGCCCAGCAGGATAACTCCACCGTACGCATCAAGAGCCGCTCGGATCGCGGCGGCATCACCGAGCGCGACTGGGAGCCCTCAGCCGGCGGTGAGAGCGGCTGGCTGGCGCCGGATCCGAAAAACAACGACATCGTGTACGGCGGCTCGTATGGCGGTTTTCTCACCCGCGTCAATCATGCTACGGGCGAGGTGCGTTCGGTCAACGTCTGGCCGGATAATCCCATGGGGCATGGCGCCGAGGGCATGAATCCGCGTTTTCAGTGGAACTTCCCGATTCTGTTTTCCCGCCACGACCCCAATGTGCTGTACACTGCCGGGAATTTTCTGTTCAAGACCACCAACGAAGGCCAGAGCTGGGAGCGCATCAGCCCGGACCTGACGCGCAACGATCCCTCGCGCCTCGGCCCCTCCGGCGGCCCGATCACCAAGGATAATACCGGTGTGGAATATTACAGCACCATCTTCGCCGTGGCCGAGAGCGTGCACGAACCCGGTGTGATCTGGGCCGGCTCGGATGACGGCCTGATCCACATCACACGCGACGGCGGCAAAACCTGGCAGAACGTCACCCCGCCGAAAAAGATCATGCCCGAGTGGATTCAGATCAACAGCATCGAAGCGCACCCTTTTGAAAAAGGCGGACTGTACGTGGCGGCGACCATGTATAAATCCGATGATTTTGCACCGTATCTGTACAAAACCACGGACTACGGCAAGTCCTGGAAGAAGATAACCAAAGGCATCGATGCGCAGCATTTCACCCGCGTTATCCGCGCGGACCCGAAGCGCCGCGGGCTGCTCTATGCCGGCACCGAATACGGCATGTACATCTCTTTCGATGATGGCGCCAACTGGCAGAAGTTTCAGCTCAATCTGCCCATCGTGCCCATCACCGATCTGGCGATCAAAAACGATGATCTGGTGGTAGCGACGCAGGGCCGTTCGTTCTGGGTTCTGGATGATCTGACGCCTCTGCACGAGCTCGATGCAGAGATTGCCGGGAAGGC
>WFTM01000453.1 GCA_015485525.1 Candidatus Zhuqueibacterota bacterium
AGAGAACCGAGAAAGTACCTCGCAGGGCTCTGTCCCGATCGTTTCTGTAAAGCAGAGAAATACTGGGGCTCCACCTCTCTGGCATTCCCCTGAAAAGATTTAGATCCGCATAGCGGCATGTTCGGAACTCCGGTGCTTATTCCGGGAAATCACGATATAGTACAATCTTTCTGCACGATGAACAAACGACATTTTCGGGCGTCTAAATTGAGGTCGTTATCGCAACAGGCTGAGGGGAAAGATGCAACCGTGTGGAGTCAGCCGGGTTGCATGAAAACGAATATGATGAGCAGACAAGACATTACCCGATGCCTCCGATTCAATCAATTCGCCAATTTCACCGGTTATAGAATATGCAAAATGGTCTCATGAGCTTCAAAAAATTGTTCTCGATTCTCGTCGCACTTAACCTGACCGGGCAGCTTTTTGCCATCCCTATGCATCAGGTTGCCCATCTGGGCCCATCGGCCTCGCAGGGTTCCCGGCAGGTACTGCACGATGATACCGGACAATCAACTGTACCGGGCAACCAGGAGCTCTGTGCCTATTGCCTGAGTAACCACTCGCCCTTGCCGGGGAGCGTTATGGCTGCTGGAGAACCATTGCGGCCCCCGGTTATCCTCATCACGACTCGCCGCCTGATATCACCGGCCAGGAGACTCATACATTGCCGTCATCCCTTCCGTGCCCCGCCGCATCATCTTCCATTTTGATCGATTCATCTGAATTGTAATAACCCGTCACAAACAACAAAACGCGTAAAAAATCATCAGGGAATACACCTGTGTATTCCGGTGAAGGACGCCCCGGCGTCTTTGCGTGATGCACTTTCTTGCTCCAAGCCTGCTTACGGGGAGGAACTTTCACCGGAACCAGTTGCTGTTTTGCCATGGCGCACGCCTGTCTCTGCCCTGGTTGGTTTTTACGCTTCAGATCTATTGCATATCGAAAAGGGAGCACTGATGCACAAACTCATCTTTCATGTTATCTTTCCAGCCCTGGCTTTTGCTTTTGCCTTCGGATATCTCGGTTCACCGGTAAATGGACAAACTATTTCGGGTATCGTTTCGGATACCAATGGCCAGCCTCTGGCCGGTGTGAACGTCGTGTTGCCGGCCCTGCAGCGCGGTGCTTCAACGGATTCCACCGGAACATTCATCATAGAAAAAATACCGGAGGGCATTTATGTCATCATGTTTTCTATGATTGGTTATCAGAAAGAAACGCACCAGGTCGATACGCGCGCGGGCGATGTGCGTCTTCATGTTGTGCTGCACATCAGCCCGCTCGACTTCCCGTCGATCGTGCTCACAGCCAAGCCGCAACCGACAGATGTGCTCAGTTCACCACAATCTGTCACTGTTCTCGAAGGCCGCCAACTGGATCGTGGGCGCGGGCAGAGCACCATCCATATCCTTGAAAACAGCCCAGGCGTGGCCACTTTCTCAACGGGCAGCGGGATCGTCAAACCCTCGATTCGCGGTCTGACCTCACAGCGCGTTCTGGTGGTTGTCGATGGGGTACGGCAGGAAGGACAGCAGTGGAGTGATGAGCATGCACCGGAAATCGATGCCTTTGATACAGAGCGCATCGAAGTGATCCGGGGGCCAAACTCCGTTCTTTATGGCTCCGATGCGCTCGGTGGCGTGATCAATATCAAAAGCGCTGACGTTCCGGCAGAAAATGTGGCACCGATGCAGGGCAAGATCATGCTCAGCGGTTTCAGCAATAACCGCCAGGGTGCTGGCGCACTATCCCTGTACGGCATGCTTGGTAAAGTGAATTACCGTACCAGTGTGAGTGCCCGCTCTGCCGGTGATATCACTACGCCAAAAGGCCGGCTGCCGAACAGCGGGATGAGCGAATATAACGGCCGTGCATCACTGGGTGTGCACGGTTTGTGGGGGTCGGCGACACTGCATGCATCACGGGTAAATCAAAAATTCGAGATATACGAAAACCCTGCTGAAAATCCGGGCGCTACGCCCTACCAACGCGTCACCCATGACAAGATACACCTCAACTTCCGCCTGCCGCTGAACAACATGCGCATCGAGGCAGATGCAGCCTGGCAGAATAACCATCGCCGTGAGTTTGAAGCGCAGGACGAGGCAAACCCTGAACTGAATTTGCTGCTCGGTACCGGTACGCTTGATATCAAAGTACATCACTATCCCATCGGACCGGTTTTCGGAACAGCCGGTTTTTCTCTCATGCAGCAACGCAACCAAAGCCTTGCCCGCGACGTGCTGATCCCCCAATTCCGGCAACGCAACCTGGCGTTTTTTCTCTACGAGGAAATGAATTTGCGCCAAATCAGCCTGTCCGCAGGCTTGCGCCTGGACAGCCGGCAGCTCAAAATCGGGCAGGACAACAGGCTCGCGCTCGATGAGCAGGTACGCCGGTATCAGGAATTGAGCGGACTTCTGGGAGCTGTCTGGCGGATATCTGGCCCCCTGGCCATCGCCGCGAACTTCGGTCGCGCATGGCGGGCACCAACAGCTTTCGAGCTGTTTGTCGATGGTGTTCATGAGGGCACAGTGCGATACGAGACAGGTGATGAAAATTTACAGCCTGAGAACGCGCTCAACCTCGATGTGTCTCTTCGCTTTGTTTCTGCGCGCATGCAGGGTGAAATGGCCTTTTTCCACAATAAAATCGAACAGTACATTTACCTCCAGCCCACCGGTGCGACTGATCCTGAATCCGGTTTTCGCAAATATCAGCACAGCCAGACGGACGCGCTGCTGCAAGGCGCTGAATTCACGCTCACGCTTCAGGCGACCGCCTGGTTAACAGTGACCGGAGGAGCGGATTTCCTGCATGCCGAGCGCAAGGCCGACCGGCACCCATTACCGCTGGTGCCGGCAAACCGAATCAAAGCAGGCTTGCAGGCCAAAAGGCAGAAGCTTTACGGCCTGCACGCCCCCTACGTCTCTGTGCAGGCAAAGGTCGTTCAGGCGCAGAATCGGGTTGCCGAGTACGAATCGCCAACGCCGGGCTATACCACGCTACGGATGGCTATGGGTGCTGAAATCCCGCTGCACCGTCGTGCCCTCCTCCTCGATATCAGGGTAGATAATGTACTCAACACCGCATACCGCGATCATTTGAATCGCTATAAAGAGTATGCGCATGATCCGGGCAGAAACGTGGTCATCATGCTCTGCCTGCCTTTTGAGGTAAAAAATTGATCTGTGTGCAGACAACATTCTGCACTTGCTTTTTTCACCACGATGCTTATTTTAATAAAATGCTGGAAGTTAAAATAAAGCCCGATCTTATTTTAACTTTAAAAATCGAAAAAACATACCTGATCTGAGCGATTGCTGTTTTGAGACAAAAAAGCAGCAGCCAAAGCAATTTGATGGGTTGTTCCATTCGGTTATCAGTATCTGCTGTCAGGTCATCATGGATATTTTTTATCTCTATCTATCCGCATCGCGTCTGATTATACCGTCCTCTCAGCTTTTGGCTGAAGCCGGCTTGCATCACGAAGCTCTCGAAGAGCATGAAGAAAGCTGAACCATCGAAAATCGAGAACAGCAGTCCCTGGCATTTCTTCGTGTTTTTCTTCGCGTCCATCGTGCACTTCGTGGTTCACCAAAAAGCACAGATGATATTCAAACTCAGGAGCCAGAACGTTTCCACAACTTCTAATGAGAATGAAAAACCAGCAGAATATCCCGTACGTTTTCCGGGTATCCAGTTAACTCGGCAAACCGGGCCCGGCTCAGTTACCGTCATCTGTCATTCCGGCACTGCGCTTCGCTTGGCCGGAATGAGCGTACTGGGGTAGGCACGTGCTGTTGTTACGCAGTCTGGTTTGAAAAAATGCAACCGTGCTGAGTTAAGTGGATAACCGGACAAAAGAATACTTTATTGTTCTGAGGCGAATCGCTCAGATCAGGTCATAGAATCATGAAAAGAAAACCACCGGGCAGGTATGTCACGGTTGCGACCGTGGGAGAGAAAGTGCGGGCGTATATTCCGCTGCCGCTGCCGCCGAGGCCGGCAATCGACTGGAGTGCGACGCTGCGCAATAAATTTGACCAGGCGCTGCTTGCGCTCGGAAGGCTTGACAGCGTAACCACGCTGCTGCCGGATACGGATTTATTTCTGTACA
>WFTM01000454.1 GCA_015485525.1 Candidatus Zhuqueibacterota bacterium
AGGCAAACCCGGCCGAAACGGACAGCGCCGGCAAAAGCGGCATCGGTTTTAAAATGAATTTGCTCACCCCCCTGACCCCGCCTGAACAGAAACAGCCGGTGGACTATGCCTCCCTCGCCGACCTCATCGTTAACAGTGGCGCTGCCGGTCTGGTGCTTTATCGCGCGGAGCAGAACCAGCAAGCGGGCATCGATCCGGACTCTTCGCAACAGCAGCTCATCTCCGCAATCCGGCAGTCATCGCTCTGGCAGGAGCGCAAAACCGGCCTGAGGGCAGCACACCGGTTTGCACTCGAGAGTTTCCGGACGATTTACAACGACGCACCGCAACAGCTGCGCCGGACTTTTGGCTTTCGCGCACCCACAGAAATGGACCCGTTCATCGCCTTCCTCATCTTTCTGAAAAATAACGGCAGCCTTCTCAAAGTCCGGCAGATCGAAAAGGCGCAGGAGCTTTTCGGCGAGCAGGGAACCCGGGCCATGCAGGATATTCTGGCTAACTTCGACGACTGGTATTACATTGTTGTGTTGCAGGCACAAAAGACACGCTAAATGGCCGAAGATATATTTGTAAAATAGCCGAGGATGTGCTATTTTATCTATTTGCACATTTTACACCGCGCGCATGCGAAAGCCTGCGTGCCTGACCTGCATCAACAGAGGAGTGCTCTGCATGATCGACGGAGTAGAAATCAAGGAGCTGCAAACCTATCCTGATGAACGCGGTTTTTTTCGCGAAATCATTCGTGTGACAGATGATTTTTTTGGAGAAGGATTCGGACAACTGAGCCATTCACAGATGTACCCGGGCGTTGCCAAAGCCTGGCATATCCATAAAACTCAGATCGACTGGTGGTACGTGCCCATCGGCAATCTGCGCCTGGTGATGAAAGACCTGCGGGCGGACTCGCCGACGTACGGAGCATTGCAGGAAGTGCTGATGGGGGAAAATTATCCGGCCAAAGTCGTCAAAATCCCTGCTGGCGTGGCCCACGGCTGTAAGGTACTCGGCAGCGTTACCCATTTATTCTATGTCACCAGCAAAACCTATGACCCAGCTGAAGAAGGCCGCATCGCACATGATGACCCGGAAATCGGCTACGATTGGCTCAAGGGGCCGGAGATCAAATAACCTCTGGTTATCCATTTAACTCAGCATGGTTGCATTTTTTCAGCCAGTCCACCAGAGCACAGCATGTGCCTACACCAGAACGGTCATTCCGGTTTCCCCGCAGGGGAAGACCGGAATCTCCCAGACTCAGGCACGTGCCCAAAAAGATGAGATTCCGGCACTTCGCTTCGCCTGGCCGGAATGACAGATGACGCTTTCTGAGCCAGGCCCTGAAAGCTGAGTTAACTGGATACCCTGACAAATAACCCTGTAACCTGAGTAATTTGTACCCTGAATAACACCAAACATCCCCAAGAGAGGATGTAGTCCGCATCGTTCACAAATCACCGCTCTGTACAAGGACCGTCGGGATAACCCCTGCCAACCCGGCCGGGACGCCGGGCCGGAACTTCTTCGCATGGGGTATTGGCTTTCGGAAAATTCCGCTTTTCTCATACGGAGCGCTGTGTCATGAATTACGCGGGGCAGAAAGCAACCATGCGCACGTACCATTTTTATCAAATTGATGTGTTTACCGAGCACAAATACGGCGGTAACCCCCTCGGCGTTTTTCCCGATGCTGCCGGGCTGAGCGACGAAGAGATGCAGCTCATCGCCTTTGAGCTCAACCTTTCGGAAACCACTTTCGTTTTTCCGCCGCAGGATGCGCGAGCAAACCACAAAGTCCGTATTTTCACGCCGGTGATGGAGGTGCCCTTTGCCGGGCACCCGACTATCGGCACGCACTTTTTGCTTGCAGAACTTGGCCGTTTTGAGCTGCACAGTTCACCAACGCGTGTCTGGCAGGAGCTCAGTATCGGTGTTCTGCCGGTTGATATCGAGCACGAGAACGGCCGGGTGACACGCGTGACCATGACACAGGCGCAACCGCACTTTCTCAGCGAACTCGCTGACCTCGATGCGCTGGCCCAGGCCCTGCGCTGCAGGTCTGAGGTTTTCGATGTAAATTTCGCCCGCCCGCAGGTCGTCTCCACCGGCCTGCCTTTTTTGATGATACCGGTGGCTTCCCTCGACGCCTTGAAGGAGCTCAGCGTCGATGCACCGCTCCTGCGCACCCTGTGCGAGCAACACGGATGCAAAATGACCTATGCCTTTGCGCGCGAAACATTTTCCGGCAGCGCTGATGTGCATGCCCGGTTTCTCAGTGGCCACCTCGAGTTTGAAGACCCGGCCACAGGCAGCGCCGCCGGAGCGCTGAGCGCTTTTCTCGTCCAGAATGGAGTGCACGGCAGGCAGGATGACAACCGTTTCCTCATCGAACAGGGACATTTCATCAAACGCCCTTCGCTGATCCAGTCGCAGGTCATCGTGCACGAGGGAGAAATCGAAAAAGTGCTCGTGTCCGGAAGCTGCTGCCGGGTTTTTGAAGGGGATTTTGAAGTATGAAAAAACAGGGGACTCTGTAACCACGACAGGATACATCATGAACAAGCAGAATTTTCTCGAGGCTTTGCGCGAAAATATCATCATCGGCGACGGGGCCATGGGGACGATGATCTACTCCAAGGGCATCCCCACCTCGCACTGCTTCGATGAGCTGAACATCAGCAGGCCTGCGCTGATCCAGGAGATTTCCAGAGACTATGTCGCGGCAGGCGCGCAGGCACTGGAGACCAACACCTTCACGGCCAACCGGCACAAACTGGCCCGCTTTGAGCTCGAACATCTGGTCGAGGAGATCAACGTCCGCGGCGTCGAGCTGGCACGCGCCGCAGCGGGCGATCAGGCGTGGGTGCTCGCCTCGGTCGGCCCGGTGCGTACCGGCGAAACCGATGAAGTCTCGGCGCGCAGGCAGGAAAAAATCTTCGCGGAACAAATCCTGGCGCTGGTCAGTGCGGCGCCGGATGCACTCATTCTGGAAACCTTTGCCTATGCCCATGATCTGGAGCTGGCCCTCAAAGTTGCCCTGAAAAACACAGACCTGCCGATTATCGCCCAACTGAGCGTCGATGAAAGCGGCTACACCCGTGACGGCCAGCACATCCTGCCGGTGTTCAAACGACTGCGAAAAAGGGGGGCACATGTTGTCGGGGTCAACTGTGCGCGTGGCCCGGCCGGCATTCTGCAGGCTCTGGAACAAGTTCCTCTGGAGGACGACCTGCTGCTGTCCGCCTTTCCCAATGCCGGTCTGCCGGCTTATATCGACGGCCGCTACCACTATCTCTCCACACCCGAATATTTTGCCGACAGCGCCCTGCGTCTGCGCGACCAGGGCGTGCGCCTGATCGGGGGGTGTTGTGGGACCACGCCCAAGCACATCCGCGCAATGGCCAACGCTCTCAAAGGCCTTAAGCCGGTAACGCAGAAACGCTCTGTCCGCAAAAGCGTGCTGGTCACCGAACGCATTCCTGCAGAGCCCAAAGCGCGGCCAAACCTGGTCTGGCTGGTCAAAGAGCGGCCGACGTTCATCGTCGAGCTCGATCCGCCACGCGACCTGCAGCACGACCGGATTATTCGCGGAGCAGAAGCCCTGAAACGCGCCGGCGCCGACGCCATCACCATGGCCGACTCTTCCCTGGGAGTCACGCGCATGAGTAACCTCGCACTCGGGCACTTAGTGCAGAAAAAAACCGGCGTGATGATGGTCACGCACATCTCCTGCCGGGACCGGAACCTGATCGGCACACAGGCCGAACTAATGGGCCTGCACGCACTTGGCATCGATCACGTCCTGGCCATCACCGGCGATCCGGCAAAATTCGGCGACCAGCCCGGGGCGACCTCTGTGTATGACCTGAACAGCTTCAACCTGGTCCGGATGATCAAACAGATGAACAAAGGCGTGGCGTTTTCCGGCCGGGCCATGGGGCAGGCAACGGATTTTACCGTCGGCGTGGCCTTTAACCCCAACGTCGCGCGCATCCACACCCAGGTGCGGCGGCTGGAGAAAAAAGTCGCCAATGGCGCAGATTTCGTCATGACACAGCCGATCTATGACCCGAAACAGGTCAAAGAACTGGCGAACATCGCCCGCGACTTTGACCAGCCATTTTTCATCGGCGTAATGCCGATCGTCAGCGCCCGCAATGCCGACTTCCTGCACCACGAAGTACCCGGCATCCTGATCCCGGAGTGGATCCGCAAACGCATTGCGAACCTGGAGGGCGATGCCGCCCGGGCTGAAGGGGTAAAAATCGCTTTACAAATACAGGAAGAAATATTAGCATGGTTCAATGGTGTTTACCTGATAACCCCCTTCGTCCGCTATGAAATGACGGCACAACTGGTCGAGGCCGGTAAAGCCGTGCCGCAACCGGCCCCGGCATCTCCGGCCGCACAGTAGCCCGGGCCTTTGCAGGGCTTGCAGCCGGGAAACAGAAAGGAACCGCCCATGCGTTTTCGTTATTCAGAATGGCGTGACCAGCAGAATATTGCCAAACTGACCTTCGATGATCTGATGGATCTGTTCAGCCGGCTGCTCGTGCAGGCTGATGGTGACGTGACACAGGCCCTGTCCTGGCTGACCCAGCTCGACGAGCGCTATTCCATCTTCAAAGACAAACCCGGACAGGGGTTGGGAGATTTCATCGACTGGCTGAAAAAACAAGGGTACATCAAAGAGAACCAGCGTGGCAGTTTCGACCTGACATCTAAAGGCAACCGGCGCATTCGCCAGAGCAGCCTTGACCGTATTTTTTCCAACATGAAACGGGCGCCCGGGGGTGAGCATGGAACACGACAGAGCGGCCTCGGCGTTGACCGGCTGAGCGAATCCCGCCCCTTCAAATTCGGAGACATACCCGCCAACATCGATTTTACAGCATCGATTTCCAACGCCATCCGGCGCGAGGGGCTCGATGATTTCCGCCTGAACGAGGACGACCTCGAAGTCCATGAAACCGAACACCTGGCAACCTGCGCCACCGTCCTTGCCATCGATATCAGCCACAGCATGATCCTCTACGGCGAGGATCGTATCACACCGGCGAAAGACGTGGCCCTGGCCCTGTCCCAGCTCATCCTGACACGCTACCCGAAAGATAAAATCCACGTCATCGTTTTCGGCGATGACGCCCGCGAAGTCAGTGTCGAGGATATTACAAGCATCCGGGTCGGCCCTTTCCACACCAACACCAAAGCCGCGCTGGACCTGTCACGGCGGATTCTCAAAAAACACCGTTTTGCCAACAAGCAGATTTTTATGATCACCGACGGCAAGCCCTCGGCAATTTTCGAATATGGTCGCATCTATAAAAATCCCTATGGTCTCGACCGGAAAATTATCAACAAAACCCTCGACGAAGCCTCGCTCTGCCGCAGAGATAAGATCGAGATCACCACGTTTATGATCGCCCGCGATCCCTGGCTGGTGGATTTCGTCGAGACATTGACAAAAGTTAACCGGGGGCGTGCGTATTTTTCTTCGCTGAATCGTCTTGGAGAATATATTTTTGTTGATTATATTCGCAATCGCAGGCGATTTGTACGCTGAAACAGCGCCGCGGGGTCACACGGGGCAAAGGGCTGAAGCCGATTTCCAGTAATACCGATACCTGATTTTCTCTCCGACACCACCTGTCTTCCCAGATTTGCAGGCCTGCAGAAACATTACCTCCGCGTCGCGATATCGATGTTACTGCTCGGGGCCGCCATGCTCGTATATCGTTTTATTCTATTTTTCCTTTTTTCCTGCAGCACGTTGCGCGCAGTCTCTCCGGCAGACACGCTGGTCTGGTCGCCTGTTGCGCTGCCCATACATTTTCCCGCCTCACAAATCAAACTGCTCAATAAAAATCTCGGCTATCTCGTTCTCAAGAACAAAGTCATCTACAAATATAAGAACGGAGAATGGAGCAAAATCCCATTCCCGGATGACAACACGATCGAAAACGTATTTTTTGTCGGAGAGGATGAAATCTGGGCTGTGGCGACCAGTCCATTGGCCTACAACCAGCACCTGATGCTGTACAAAAACGGGCGCTGGCGGCAAGTGCCGACCTACAACGTTGATAACATCAAAACCATCATCTCTGACAGCCCCGGCACAGCCTGGGCCGGATGCGACTGGGGTGAGCTTTTGCGTTATGAAAATGAACGCTGGCGCCACGTTTACAGTCCGAGCCGCTGTCATATCCTGCAGTTCTACCAGTTCGGCGGTGAGATATTTGCGACAACCGACTGCCAGACTTTCGGCCAGATTCTGCACTATCACGCAGATAAATGGCATCCCATCCTGCAGGATGCTATTGCTGAAAAAGAACATCTCATCAGTGTACTATACTACCAGCCCGGGCCACCGGCCTTCCTCTGGGTTCGTTCCGGCCTACCAGACGGCAGTGAAATCATCCGCTATACGCTGGAAGATGATCTGTCCCCTCAGCAGCAAACCACCTTCATCCCCGGTCTGGTTACCATTCAGACCTATTCGAATGGTGATGGCTATTTCCTCACCGATGGCGGGAATAAACTGTGGCACTTCACCGGAATGAACGTCGCGGAGGCAGAGCAGGTCGATCTTCCCGGGCTTAAAATGATTAATCTCCTCGATCTTTCCCCGGATGGCGGCGGGTGGATGTATAACGCCGACAACAATATTCTCTGGACCCTGAGCGAGAAAAAAAACCAGTTGGCCAGCCTGCCCAAACGTGTCCGGTCTCAGCATGTGTTCGAAGTAGAAAAATTGATGGGGATTGGCTTTTACAAATCTGCCCGGGACGACGAGGACATGATCTATTTCGTCCGCCACACAGGCAAAAATATTCAGGTAAAACTCAAGGATAAACTGCTGCTCCAGCCTGTACTGGAAGAAAAACAGAAGCTGGGGCCGGATAAAAGACACAATTACGACCTGGCGGTTTTATGTGCAGATTTCAACAACGACACTTTTGAGGATATCTTTCTGACCTCCCTGTACGGCCAGTGTTTTCTGTTTCTGCAGAGTCATACCGGAAAATTCGTCGATGCATCGGAATGGGCTGGGTTCCCATACACAGAAGAGCGTTACAACATCCCGGCGACAGCGGATATCGACAATGACGGCGACCTCGACCTGTACGTCACCAACGAATATGGGCCGAGCAGACTTTTTCTCAATAATGGCTTCGGCCGTTTTACCGAAGCAAAGCAACGGGGCGCTGTCGTTCCTTTGGGTGGCAAAGCCGCTGCATTTGCAGATTTTGACAACGATGGCTGGCCGGACTTATGTGTCTCCACCTATGGCGAGGGCGTATGGCTGTTCCGCAATGATGGCACGGGCCGCTTCATCGATCTGAGCGCCCAGCACCCCTGGCTTTTCCCCGAAAGTCCGGAAAAAGCACAGGGCGTAACATTTGCCGACTACGACAACGACGGTGACTTTGATCTATACATCAGTAAAATGCGCCACAGCAACGCCCTGCTGCAGAACGACGGCACAGGTCGCTTCACGGATGTTACTGTCCAGACCGGTCTGACCGATACCAGCATGACCCGCGGCAGCCTGTTTTTCGACAGCGATAATGACGGCGACCTCGACCTCTATCTGCTCAACACCGGGCATGACATCTTCTACGAAAATATCGCGGCCTCATATTTCCAGCGCTCACCATTCGGGCAAATCAACATCCGGGTAGCACAAAACTGGAATTCATCTGAGGTCAATCTGCGCTTACGAGGTTCCTCCACAACCGGGGGAATCGTTTACGATGCCCCCCCCGGGAACGGCACCCAGGATTTATTCATCGCCTCCTACGACCACCCTGTTCGTATCTTTTCCCTCAATGGTTATTTTTCTAACTTTCTGCAATTTGAGCTCTCCGGCTCCAAAGCCAACAGCAGTGCGGTCGGAGCGGTCGTTCGTTTGTGGCAGGAGACGGATGACGGAACAAAAGGCCGGTTCTACGGCACACGCATGATCGAGAGTACCTCCGGATATGGCTCCCATTCACAAAAACTGATCCACTTCGGTGTCGATACCGCAGCAAGCTACAGAGCAGAGATCGCCTTCCCCGGTGGCAGGCGCCTCACACTGACCGGACTGCAGCCCGGGGAACGCTATTTTATATCAGAATACATCGGTGCCAGGCGCACGCTTACGAACATCTCCAAATATCTGCACGAGCAGTTTATGGGCTACAGGGCAGAGTACCGGGCTCTGCAGATTGTGCTGATTTTCTTGTTCCTCTGGTGGCTGGCACAAAAACTCAAAACAAAACTGTGGTGGGAAGGCGCAGTGACCGGCGCTATTCTTTTCAGCATCTTCATTCTTTTTGGCACCCTGCACTATCTGGTCACCTTCCGCAGCACTGTATTCTATGTGGCTGTTCCAGTGCTCTCATCGATCGGGCTTGCCCTGCTGATCACGTTCGGCTGGCGCGAGTGGCGCATCCGCAACCTGCCCAATGCCGACAAAGAAGCCCTGATGAACAAACTCACCATTTTCGAGCACAGCCAGCACTATTCGCATGTTTTCGCCAATCTGCAATTCCACATGCGCAATCTGAAACCGGACAAAAAGATCGATACGACCATAGCGCTCAACGTGGCCCGAGACTGTGCGACCATACTGGAGAGCATCGATCAGGAAGTGCGTATGCTCATCGGGCTGATGCGTACGCTGAGGGTGCAAACAGATGACGCGGTTGCACTTGGAAAAATCTGGCGGGGGCTGATCAAAAATATAAAAAAGCTCTCTTCGCTCCTGCATGAAAAGAGTGCAGCTCCCAATGCCAAACTCCTCACATCGACAAAGGAACTGCTTGAAGAAACACGCCAGCGTTTACGCATAATCAGAGAAACACTGATACAGAAAGAATCTTTTGACATCTGCTCACTTCTCAGACGCATCGTCCGGGAACATTCACAGGAAGACCTCAAAATTGTCGTACCTGATGCGCAAAAGGACTGTACGGTATTTTTCCCGGAACCTGATCTGAAAACCATTCTGGACGAACTGATCAGCAATGCCAAACGCGCCATGGAAGGCTGTGCAGACAAGGTTCTGCAGATATCCATCATACCGGAATTTGAAACCATCAAACTCTATATCAGAGATTCGGGCAAGGGTATCAGGCAAGAGGACCAGGCAAGGATTTTTGAACGCGGTTTTACGACAAAGGCAGCCAAAGGAGGGTTTGGACTCTATTTTATCAAACAACTCCTTCAGAAATACGACGGCGATATTTCACTGTATGAAACATCGACTCGGGGAACCACTTTCGAATTGATTCTGCAAAGGACAAAACAGGGGCATGGAACGGGCTCACCGGTTACTCACAGACTACGGGAAAAGAAACTATGAAACGATTGATTCTGCTCATCGATGACAACGTAACATTCATCGAAAACTTCCGGCTCTATACCGCAAACGACTACGAAGTTATCAGCGCAGCCACCGGTCAGGAAGGGCTGACGCTGATGCAGATGGAACGCCCGGACGTCGTCCTGCTGGATCTCAAGCTCGGCGATGGTGAAAACGGGCTTGATGTACTCAAAAAGCTTAAACAGATCGATACCACGCTTCCGGTCATCATCGTCACCGAATTCCCGGACCACGAGACAGCTGTCGAAGCCTTTCAGCTCGGAGCGGCATATTATACCTCAAAAGCACCCAACCTGGAAACCCTGCAGGCTGTCATCGACCAGCAGCTCAGAGCTCTGCCATGGCGCAAGCTGTACAGCGAACACGAAAAACAGCAATTCGGCACATTTATCGGTGAGAGCCCGGTGATAAAAGATATCCTTGAAAAAGTCGAACGTCTGGCTCAGACCGACTACCCGGTGCTCATACGCGGTGAAACCGGCACGGGCAAAGAAATCATCGCGCGCAGAATTCACAACCTGAGCAAACGCAACAACCTGCCGCTCCTGACTGTCAATTGCAGCGCCGTAGTTGCGACAATTTTCGAGAGTGAATTTTTCGGACACGTGAAAGGTTCATTCACCTCCGCGATTTCCAATCAGAAAGGGAAATTCGAACAAGCAGAACAAAGCACCCTCTTCCTCGATGAAATCGGTGAACTCCCGCTCGAATCACAACCCAAGCTTCTCGAAGCCATAGAATACAAGCGCTTCACCCCTGTCGGTGGCGAACAAGTCAAACACGCGGATGTACGGATCATCGCTGCTACCAACCGGGACCTGCAAAAGATGATCAAAGAAGGGACCTTCCGCGAAGACCTGTACTACCGCCTCAACGTTTTTGAGCTCTATATTCCCCCCCTGCATGAGCGCCCCGAGGATATTCCCCCTCTGGCGCGCTATCTGCTCACCGACATCTGCCAGGAGATGAATGTACCCATCCCCGAGATACACCCGAAAGTCATTGAATACTGGCAGGGATGCCAGTGGCGCGGAAATGTTCGCGGGCTGCATAACCACATCTCGAACATCATCGTCAACAACCCCGGCCTGAAGATGATCAAACGCGAACACGTTGAAGGCCTGGTAGCGCGCAAAAATGCTCGACCGATGTTCTATAGCGAGCTCCTGGAAAAAAAGCCCTACCCAAAAGTCAAAAAGGAGCTTTTGGACTATTTTCAGTTCGATTATATCAGCAAATGGCTGGCAGAAAACGACTACAACATCAGCAAAACCGCCGATGAACTGGGCATACATCGCAGCACGGTACACCGTATTTATAAAAAACTGATGGAACGACGCCGGAACAATAAAAACGGAAGCGAATAACCCCGCCCCTGTCTCATCGATACGACAGAAGGCCAACCA
>WFTM01000455.1 GCA_015485525.1 Candidatus Zhuqueibacterota bacterium
AGAGGCAACATCATCACTGAAGTTGTTGTCCTGGTACATGGTTGAAATATCCAGCTTACTTTTTTCATCGATATCATACACGTAGCTGACACCCATCTCCAGCGTAGCCGGCAGCTCATCTGTCTGTGCTACGAGCTGATACTGAGTGGATGGCCGGTCATCTCCCTCGCGATCAGCAGGGGCAAGCAGACCGGTTCCGCCATACTGCATCGCCGGGCCGACATGCTTGATGGCAACACCAAGAGCCAGACCTTTGAGCCTGTCCACGCCGCGATACTGCACACCGAAGTCGAAGGCAACAGTTGAGGCGTTGGCCCGATCCAGTGTTTCGGTGACGAGGTAGGTCGTGGCGCCGACAGAGACGCGATCACTGAGAGCTTTGGCATAGGTCAATCCAACCGTAACGAACTGGGGCGCGAAGATAGCGCCAGTGCCGTCCGGGGCATCAACCGTGGTGATGGGAATATCACCGATGTCGAGGGATTTAACCGAGAAGCCGAGGGAACCAAACCCGCCAAAATTTGCCGAAACGGCAACATAGTTCACGTTTATATCTGCAAAATACTTCATGCTGGAAAACATGGCGTCAGCGTTTTCACTGCTTATCGCCAGGCCAGCCGGGTTGTAATAGATCGCATCAACACCGCTGACGGTTGCCAGGGGGGCGCTACCCATAGCCATATAGCGCGCACCCACAGGAATCAACAATTCCGATGCAGCGTTGGTGCCTGTTCGGTTCTCCTGTGCGAACCCGCTCGAACTGGCGAGCAGGAGGAACGCAAGCATGGGAACCATCAGTTTATAAAAAGCATGCTTCATAGTTATTAACTCCTATTTTTGCCAAATCTGAGAGACTTCATTTCATTTTCTTTTGGTAAATCTCGGCATTCCACCCCATGCAGCGGGGCGCAATACCATCGGCAAATTCAGAAATTAGAAGTTTCTAAGGAATTGCTGTTCCTGGACAATTGCGAGTTTAACGATCTTCGTGCCGAGCGATGGCATTTCGATATTAGCGACATAAACACCGCTCGCAACCGGCAGCCCGTCTTCATTCAACAAGTCCCATGGCAGGAACTGAGAGTCATCATTCTTCTCCAGGGTCCGCACCAGGATACCAGCCAGGTTGAAGATGCGGATCGTCGCTTTCTGCGGCAGATGGCTGAATGTGACGCTGCGCTGGAATGTGCTCGGCTCGAAGCTATGCGTTCCGTAGTAGGGATTCGGGAAAGCTGTGATCAGGTCGAGGTCTGCTTTCTTGGCTGCTTCCGTAACCGTCGGAGCATATCCCTGCGTTGTGAACGTAAAACTGTCAGAGGGAGTATTTGGCTTGGTGGAGAAAATACGGATAACCGAACCTGTTGCCGGCGGCTGACCGTTGCCGTCGAAGTCCGCGACCAGCAGGCGGCCGATGACTTCATTAGCAGTCGGATCACTGGCAAGAGTACCATTCTCAACTGCCGTGGCATACTCCTCATACGAGGTAGCCGGATTGTACCAGTAAATCCGGTCAAAAGACGGAAAACCAAAAGCGCCTTCCGGGCCGTGGTCCGGGGTATAGGCATCCGGCGTACCGCCACCTTCGTACATGATCGGAATCAGGCGATAGTCATCGCTGGGGTCATCCGGCGTGCCAACACCGATGTTCCACAGTTCAAAAGGAACTTTGGCAAAGTTGCCGGTTGTAAATGCCCACCAGCCCCAACTGCCTTCTTCAGTAAAACGCAGTTCGAAATCAAAGGGAACCAGGGCATCAAAATTCGTGCGCATGCCTGACTCGTCCGGCGTGGTCGTACTGATAAAATAGCGATCAGCAAAACCACCTGCGTTCAGGCTGTGCCAGACGTTGTTACCGCCAAAAGGCGCACCATTGCCGTCATAGTTATCCGGAGACAAAGGACCGGCTTCGTTGGCGACTTCGATGAATGCCGGGCCGCCGCTCGGTGTGCGGGCATAGTCACTCGGAGCACCGAAGACCTTGACGGTCATACCATCGACGTTGAGATAGGCATCATCGCCTGTCTGGTTGGTCTGGTTGACCAGAACCGCCTCGTTTTTGGTTGTATTGAGCAGGTCCCACACCGGGCCGAGGGTGGTGTCGGCACGGAAGACTACTTTATAGTCATCACCGGTCAGCTTGGAGGGATCCGTTACCAGCACAACGACGCTACCATCGCTGCCGCCTGTGTGTTCAACACCAGGCAGAGTATCGCCAAAAGCGGCCTGCAGACGAACGCCAGGCTTGGGCGATTGCGGAACGACGGTTACGACTGCCGGCGGGCTTTCCAGCGTTTTGGTAGCAAGACCAGGTTCCGGATTGTAGTTGTAAGCAGTCACGCCGAAATAATAGACCTGACCATTACGCAACGGCTTCTGGCGCACGCGGTCAAAATCGACCATGTAAGTGTGCACGAGACCACTGTTGCGACCCAGTTGCGCCGGCAGTTCGAGTACCAGACCGGAGTTTTCGTCAAAGGTTTCCTGCGCAATAACAGTCACCTCATTGACGACATCATAGGTTGCCAGTTTGATTCCCTGACTGATGGAGGCACCAGCGCTGGGCAACTGATAGATATTATATCCTTCAAAAACGAAACCATTGTTATTGGACCCTTCGGTTGCTTCAACCCCAACCTGATCACTACCCCAGTTCAACAGAATTTTGCCGTCGAACTCTGTTGCCGTAAGCGGCGGAGCCGGCGGTGGTTTGGGCAGATCAAACAGGTTGTCGAAAGCAAACTGTGCAGAACGATCGAAGAATTTCAACGCCGCGACACTGGACAGACGGTCAGAACCGAGGGCAGCGATAACCGAGACCACTGTTTCATTGGTATCGCCCACGGCCATATTAAAGGGACCACTGGCCAGCAGGATCCTGCGGTCGCCGGGGTTGGAATCAATCCAGCCCTGGCCGGACACCGGATCACCGGGCACACGGAACATGGTCACTTCACCCTCAGGAGTCGTCCAGGGTTCTGGCGGAGAGATCGGACGCGGACGGAAACCGCGCAGCAGGTTCCACCAGTGCAGCGTACCGTCATAGGTACCGAGACTCGGGTCGCTGTCTTCCTGGCCGGCAGCGAAGAAGGCAAAGGTCGTCATGGGCAAATTGCGGTAACCAGGGCGCTCTTTCAGGCCGAAAATACCAACTGAGCCAGCTTCTTCCACCAGCGGGCCGGCGAAAAAGTCATAACCGGCAGCAGGCGGTGCCAGACCGGCCTGTGCATAGGTCGCATCATTGGTAGAAGCGTTATAGGCATAACCCAGGCTGAGGGTGGTGTCAGTACCAGCAAAGTCATCGGTAAAGGTTCCGATGTCCGGGTCAGACCACTGGCAGAAATAGAGAGAATCGATAGTCGCGTTATCAGGCGTATTCGCCGTTCCTTTGTAGATCAGGCGGAACTGCTTAAAGATGATATTTCCAAGAGCATCGGAACGGGCATAGGCCCACAGAGTTACTTGCATTTCAAAACCCACGGGCGGCGAGCCGTACAGGTCCTGCATAGTGGCTTCGTCGAGGTCATTCGCAACCAGCCAGACGACCTGGTCGGCGTCAGCATAGCCGGGTTCATCTGCATCCGGATACAGCACTGGTTTTTCGATACCATCGTTGGGGTCAATCGCCCATTGCGGGTTGTACTGGCCATCACCATCGGCATCATAGAAAGGCGCGCCTTTATCAGCCGGCCAGTCTTTCCAGTCGCTCTTGTACAGCTCACGAACGTCAGCGATCATCGCATCGGTTACTTCAGCAGCGCGGACCTGAAAAAGCTCGGCTGCATCCTGACGCAAGTTAGCGGTGGCATAATCCCGGCGTACGCGCCAGATGCGATCCGCTTCAGCACGGTCTTCGCCGACGCCTTTTTGGACGATCGCTCCGGGAACCATACCCGGGGAATAGGTTGAACCACCGACACGGATGGCAGGAGAGATACCATCATTGACTTTACCGCCATAGATGAAACCATCAGCGAAAATCGCTGCGGTTGTCGGAGTACTGCCGCGCGGGAAGAACAGACCGGAGTCACCGCCGGGTTCCCGGGCAGTTTCACCGTTAGCGCGTACCCACATCGCCACCTGACCGACGTTGACAAGTGTTTTATTGACTCTCTCCGCTGTAACACGGAAATCACTTGTTCCGGTCAGTTTCGCAGTTTTGCTTCCTTTGTTCGCATTTGCACCATAAGCCATTCCAGAGATCAGGAATAAGCTCATCGCGAAAGCGAGGAAGATATTGCCAAATCTTTTTTTCATGTTTAGTTAGCTCCTCTTTAGGATTCACTAAATCGATAATAGTATCAATCACCGATCACTCAGATATCCCCAGATAACGGGACATCCCGGAATGCATTAATATTCGAGACGCAAACCAAGGCGGATGATACGCGGGGTACCCAGCAGCATCTGACCCGTATCACGGGAATAGTTGGTGCCGTTACCGCCCAGATTGATAGCTCTGTACATGTCAACAAAAGCCTGGCCACCGAAGTTTTCGATAATCGAACCGCTGAGCTCATAGTTGCTCAGGAAGCCGTCATCGTAGGCATTACCGGTACGGCGATAGACGTTGATCACGTTTTTGCGGTTGGTCAGGTTCTGAATGTACACATAAGCATTGGCATTAAATCCTGCGATGTTGAAGGTTCTGTCCAGACGCAGGTCGAGCTGGAAATTCCATGGCGTATAGGATGCGTTGATATTTTCCAGCGGGATACGCGAACGGGGGTCGGTAATCTGGCCGCCGAAAGACTCGTCCTGCTGGCCCAGGCCGCCCGTGGACAGCGTGTAGGGGTGGCCGCTGTTGAAAGTAGCGAGCAGGTTGAGGCCGGTTTGTTCCAGAAATCCGCCATCATCCTTGCCGAAGCGATAGTCAAAGTTGATCGAACCGCGGTGCTTCTGCTCGAAATCGAGCGGGAAGATCAGCGTCGGCACCTGAGAGCCCAGTTCGATAGCAGACACGGCCGTATTGGAGACCGAACCGGTACCTTTGGAACGGGCATAGGTGTAGTTGATCTGCGCGGAGACGCGGTTCGTGCGACGCAGGGTCATGGACAATTCAACCCCGGAGGTTGTGGCAAAGTCGCCATTGACCAGAACGTTATAATCGCTGGCAGCAGCCGTCGGTGAGGTTTTGAAACGGCTGATCTGCAACTGGTCATCGATATTTTTGTAGTAGAAAGTGACATCAAAAGCCGCGGCATCGGTAAACTGCTGGCTGAAACCGATTTCATACTGAATGGTTTTTTCCGGTTCCAGGTTGAAGCCGACCGGGCTTTGAATAGAGAAGCGGCCAAGGAACAGGTTGTTGTAGTAGGCATCGCTTCCATACAGGTTGTTCAGGCTGGGAGACTGAACGAATTTGCCATACTGCATGTGGAATACGGTGCGATCGGTAACCGGGAAAGCCAGGCCGATACGCGGGCTGATTTCCACGATGGCATCTTTCCTGGTGATCTTGCTTTCATCGAGACCACGACCGTTCTGATCCCACGGCGGATTCGATGGGTCTGTGATGATGAAGTCGTCGTTGTCCATCACATCAACGCGGACACCGGCATTGATAACCAGGTCAGAGAGCTCGAATTTGTCCTGTACATAGGCGGACATGAACTTCGGATTTCTCGGGCCATTGACGTCATCAGTATTGATTTCGTTTCCGAAAGCATCATAACCGTAGGTAAAGTTCTGGAAGGTCTGAGCACGGAAAGCGGCGACAGAGGAATCCACACCGGCAGCAGCCTCGCGGACGCGATCAGGAAACTGCGTGGCCGTGATAAACATGGTACGGGCGCCGATGCTATACTGGCGTACGGTCCAGCTCTGAAAATCACCACCGAACTTGATCTCATGGTTGCCCCGCTGCGTTGTCAGGGCAAAGGAGCCGCCGATATAGCCACGCTTGGACTTACCATATCCGGCCGGTGTGCCCGGGAAGGTGAAGTTAAAACCATTGACATCAAAGGTGCCGAATGGACCGACGCGCGGGTTTTCCCAGCGGTCGAAATTAACACCACGCTCTGCGTTGGCCGTGCTGTCCCAGTAGGCCCAGAAATTATGTTTGACATCTTTGAACAGCGGGTCGTAGTTGACAGAACGCTGATCAAAGTAGTTGAAGTTGACTTCATAGAAAGTGGTCGGATTGATCAGGTGGGTGAACTTGACGTTCAGCAGGCCGGTGCTGCCATCACTTTGCCCGATACGATCGAGGTTAAAAATACGTGCCGGAACATTCGTGCCACTGCCTTCGGAGCGGCTGAAAGACAAAGCACCACCGACGCGGATGATGTAGGGGTTGGCGTCATAGACCAGAGTACCGTTACCGATCCAGTTCTGGCTGCTGGTTCCCTGGATGTTGCCGTCCGGCGTGCTGATGCCGGTGCTCTGCAGCCATTTTTCGAACTCACGTGCCTTTTCCGTATTCGGCAGGCGGGTGATGGTCAGCGGGAAATTGTTTTCATCGACATAGGTGTCGGCATGCTGAAAGTTGAACCCATTCCAGAACCGCTGGATTCGATCTCGACGGAAGATGTTCTGGCCGGCGACGAAAAAACGCAATTTTTCCACACCGGGAACAGGACCGCTTGCCGTCATGGTATAGTCGGAATAACCATAAGAATAGGTATTCAGGAACTGCTCACCCGTGTCTGCGAAATTATCGGTTTCACCCTGCAGCATGAAATGATAGTTCTCAGAACCGGTTTTCAGGGTCTGGCGGATGATACCTGCGTTGGCACCACCAAACTCTGCTGTGTAACCACCAGCCTGAACCTGCAATTCCTGCAAAGCTTCAGGAATAACCGTGATGGTATTGCCACCCGACATGACGCTGCGGGTGCTGGCACCTTCGAGGTAGTAACCCACCTCGTCGGAGCGACCACCACGAATATACGTTACCCCGTTCTGCTGAACAACACCAGGCTGCAAAGCGATGATGTTCGGAATACCGCGAACAGGGACATTTTTGATTTCTTCATAACTTTGAATCCGTACAGCGTTTGTCGCGTTTTTATTGACCAGTGGCCGTTCCGCGACGATTTCTACCGCTGTTCCCTCCAGGGCCTCTGTCGGCAGTTCGAAGTTGACTTCCTTCGTCAAACCTGAGTTTACGAGAATATTCGAGATCGTCACATCCCGATAGCCGATGAAACTCGCTTTCACGGCATACACACCAGCGGGCACGTTCAGGATGATATACTCACCATTGACGTCCGTGGCAGCACCGTAGTTCGTTCCTTCGACTGTGACGTTTGCACCTGGCAACGCCTCGCCTGTCTCTTTGTCGATGACCTTGCCTCTCAACTTACCGGTCGTCTGTGCTGACAGAAAAACCGGAGTGAGAAGAGCAAGAAAAAGAGCAACTATCAAGTTACGCTTCATAAGGTCGTCTCCTCATAAGAGTGATATGTTCAGTTTTTACTATCCTATATATATGTCTTACTTCTCATCGTCGAGAACAATGGCCGAAGCCGAAGCTGCCGTACCGTACACGACAGCCGTGAAACGGTTCGCCTCAAACGTGGCAGTAGCACTGGCCAGCTCAGAATCATCATCTGCATTATAGACGGTCACTGTGTAGCTCCCGGGAGCAGCCTGATCTGTGTATGTGTCCACGGTGGGGCTGAACGTGACGTTCCCTGTTTGCACAGTATCCGTACCCGCCAGTACTGCATAGACGACGGTACCATCATCCATACCATTGACGAGACGGAAAGCTGTGATGGGGGTAGTTCCGGTTGAATCGGTAACTTCAGTTCTGGCAGGATCGAAACGCCGGCGTTCGGCAAGCTTAACAAAACGGCGCGTACCGTTGATAGCATTGAGAATCAGAATGGATCCGCGTTTTTCCGAATCCATAGACAGCGTAGCGACATCGCCAGTACTCAAAGTGGTCTCACGGTTGCCCGCGTTGAAGGTCATGTGCTCTGATGCCCCTCCAACCTCGAGACCGGATATGGTCACGGCAGAGGCACCGTGGCCATTATCGACAGTGATATTTAAACTGCCGGCATCTGTTGCTGCGTTGATGAAACGGAAGTCTGCTTTGAAATCAGGCACGGCAGGCCCGGTCGAAGGGACATCCGCACAACCAACGGTCAACAGAACGATGGCTGTCAGGAAAGACAACATTGCTGTAGCTGGTTTCCAGCTCATTGACTATCCTCCTTACAAAAGTGGGTTAAGAGAATATGGTTTACACAATACGCGGATTCTGCCTGTGGCATCTCCGCACTCCCCCGACCATAAAATACTGTGGTTTTCATCTGGCCGGAAGATGGTGAATAACTCCCTGCTCAACCTCCTTTCTCGATGAAAGCTGCATAATTAAACAGCAAGTTACAAATCCTGCTAATAGAGCCAAAACCACAGATGTGTAGAAATTCTTACGGGATAAAGTGTAGAAATTGAACCATTTTGAAACAAACGCATACTAAAACAAACTCCATGCCAGCTACAATACTGTAATACACCGAAAACACCAAAAAAGATAAATAATTGTTTTTGATAAAGTTAAAAATACTTACTTCCAAAAAACTGCTTCCAAACCAAAATGTGTAGAAAAACTATGCAATATGCTTCACCCCAAACGGTATGATTTTGCATAGTCGCAGATTATTGTTTGAAATCTTCATCTGGAATTTCTTTTGGTTTAGAAATTCTAATAGCTCTTACAGGAGGCTGGACGATGCATTTTCTTACCACTTGTCGTATAAAATTACAATAGACATAGTTGTCCACAAAAAGATAGATTCTGCAACGCCGAGGCAAAAACGGCGAGGGGGGTGAGATTGGAAGAAGCGAGAGCGCGGTGTGATGGGAGGGCGTTCGTAGTGCGCGCTTCTGCGCGCCACAAAATCGCCAATTTTACTCTAATGCCGGAATCTCCGCAGCATAGATTGGTACGATCTTCCAGGATTCGTGTGGCATACCGCTCCGCGTGTGCTCTGCCGCAGGAGCGGCAAACAGGGCGTTACACCGCGGGAGCGGTGTAACGAGAGGAGAGGACAGCGGTGTGACGGGAGGAAATCTGCTGATTACAGGTTGTATTTTTTGATTTTGTACCGCATGGTGCGCAAACTGATATCGAGACGTTTGGCTGCTTCGGATTTGTTGCCGCCTGCCTTGCGGATGGCTTCTTCGAGAACCAGCTTTTCGGCAAACTCCACTTTCTCGCGAAACGTTTCACCGGCATTGAACAGCAACTCGATGTTTGAAACCGAGCCGGCATCGCGGGCACTGAGGTGGATGGGCAGGTTTTCCGGCAATATCTGACTGCCCTCACCGAGCACAACCGCATTTTCGATGGCATTTTCCAGCTCGCGGACATTGCCCGGCCAATGGTATTTCATGCATAATTCCAGCGCCGACTCGGTAATCTCCATCGGCTCGCGGTTATTCTGGCGTGTGTACTTGCGGATGAAGTGATCGACGAGCAGAGGAATATCGTCTTTCCTGTCGCGCAGAGGGGGCAGCACGATAGGGATAACGTTCAGCCGGTAGTACAAATCTTCACGGAAGCTGCCGTCTGCGAGGGCTTTTTCGAGGTCACGGTTGGTTGCCGTAACCACGCGCACATCCACTTTAATGGCTTCGGTGCCGCCGAGGCGGCTGATTTCCTTTTCCTGCAACACACGCAGCAACTTTGTCTGTACACTGCCGGTTATTTCACCGATCTCATCGAGAAAGATCGTGCCGCCATTGGCCAACTCAAAGCGGCCGGCTTTTCGCCCTGTTGCTCCGGTGAAAGCACCTTTTTCATATCCGAAAAGTTCACTTTCGAGCAGCGTCTCCGGGAAACTGGCGCAGCTCATCTCCACCAGCGGTTTTTCGGAACGCTTGCTGTTGTAGTGGATGGCACGCGCAACCAGCTCCTTGCCTGTCCCGCTCTCCCCGCGAATCAGAACCGTGGCATCGCTCTGGGCTACTTTGCGGATAGTCTTGAAAACGCGTTGCATCGGCTCGCTGCGTCCGATGATATTTTCGAAGCGAAAAGAACTGCGCAGGCGGTCTTTCAGCTCCTCGTTTTCACGCAGCAGGGAGAGCTCGGAAATGGCCTTGTGCAGAATAACGAAAAGCTCATCCAGGTCCAGGGGCTTGGTCAAATATTCGTACACACCGCGTTTCATCGCATCCACAGCATCCTTGACCGAGCTGTACGCAGTCATAACGATCGTCTTCATTTCCGGAGATATCTGCAATGAGTGCTCATAAACCTGCATACCGTCGAGGTCTGGCATGCGCAGGTCTGTGAGCAGAATATCGAACTTCTCCCTTTCCAGGGCCTTTATCGCCTTTTTGCCGCTATCGACACCGACCGTGTCGTAGCCTTCTTCGCGCAGAATTTCCATCAACCCGCTCAGGGCATTGCGGTCATCTTCAGCAATGAGTATTCTCGTCATAGCACTCCAGTTTTAAGCCGGCAGCGGCTTGATCCGATTTATTGACTTCTCTTTTCGCGCAAGGGAAGCGAGATGAGCGACAAACCTTCTCAACCACGGCGAAATTCGCTTATACAACAACGATCGTTTACCCGATATTTGGGAACATCTATGAATTCCCCTGGACATGCTCTTTATTTAAAACTGTAGTCATCTTTTTTTCTACAAAAAAAGAGGTGATCACCTGCGCAACCTCCGTCGCGACGCGGGCCTGGGCTTCAGCCGTACTGGCACCGAGGTGCGGCACATGAATCACATCCGGCCGGCCTACCAGCGGGTGGTCAGTACCGGGAGGTTCCTGGGCGTAAACATCGGTCGCCACTCCGGCGACTTTACCGCTGTCCAGCGCAGCCGCCACAGCATGCTCGTCAAGAAGGCCGCCACGTGCACAGTTGACGACCCTGATACCCGGGCGCACTTTCGAAAGAGCCTGTGTGCCGATGATCTGGCGTGTGTCGCTGTTTTCCGGCAAGTGCAACGACAGGTAATCCGAACGCTGCAACAGTTCATCGAGGGAGCAGGACGGCGTCTGGTGTTCCTGGAAGACGCTCTCGGGCAAATACGGATCATAAGCCAGTGTCTGCATGCCAAATGCATGCGCTCTTGCAGCCACTTCTCTGCCTATGCGTCCAAACCCGAGCAGGCCGAGAGTTTTACCGAACAGTTCCACGCCTTTAAAACGGCTGCGTTCCCATTTACCGCTGGCAACAGAATTGTGTGCCGCGACGAGATTACGACTCAGGGCGAGCAGCATCGCCATGGTCAGCTCTGCGGTGGCCACGGTGTTGGCATTCGGTGTATTGGCAACGGCAATGCCGCGTGCGGATGCAGCGGCTATATCGATGTTATCCACTCCTACCCCACCGCGGACGACCAGACGCAGTCTGCCGGCCTGCCGCAATACATCGGCGCTGAGACGGGTCGCGCTGCGGATGGCGATCGCATCGCAGGTATCGACGGCCCGGCGCAGGCCGTCAGCATCAGGCGTGGGCTCAACATCGACCTGAAAATGGTCTGCATCGAGCAATCCGGCGAGCTCTGCTGACAGCCCGTCGGTAATCATGACGCGTATTTTCGACATCGTTATCCCTGCTGTTCATTATGCTGGTTCTGAAAATCCATATAGGCAACCTGTACAGCCCGTACTGCTGTTCCCGGTTCGAACGGCCAGGCAAAATCGCGCAGGGCCAGCTCCATCGCTGAGGCAAAAGCCACCATATCGAGATGGTCATAATAGCCCATGTGCGCGACACGGAAAATCTTACCTTTCAATTTCTCCTGCCCTCCGGCAACAGTAACCTGATAATCTTCGCGCAGTTTTTTCACAAACGCCGCTCCATCGATTTGCTCAGGAATCTTCACGGCTGTCAGGGCATTGCTCGGTTGCCGGGCGAACAGTTCCAGCCCTGCCGCACGCACGCCGGCATGCGTGGCATGGGCAAGCCGGGCATATTTGTGCCACAGATTTTCCAGTCCGTTTTCGAAAATCATCTTTAATGACTCGTGCAGCCCGATGAGCAGGGTCGTTGCCGGCGTCCACGGTGTGGTGCCGTTGCGCAACGCTTTTCGCGCTTTGAGAAAATCGAAGTAAAACTTCGGCAAATCGCTCTGCTCAGCCCGCTGCCAGGCCCGCTCGTTCAGCGCAGCGAAACCCAAACCGGGTGGAATCATGACACCCTTTTGCGAACCGGAGACGCAGACATCGATCTCCCACTCATCTTTGTAAAACGGCAAAACACCGATCGAAGTAATGCCATCGACGATGACGATGGCGTTGCTGTTGCTGTGTACCTGCTTCGTGATGTTCCTGACGTCAAAAGCCACACCTGTGGAGGTCTCGCTATGGGTCATGCACACGGCAGCAACATCCGGATGCGCGCGTACGATTTCCGCTACGCGCTCGGGCTCGATCGCCTCACCCCACTCAATCTCGACCGGCACCACTTCGAGTCCGTACGCGCGGGAAATATCTCCCCAGCGCTGGCCAAATTTGCCGCCTTCCAGAGTGATGACTTTTTCACCCTTTTTCAGCAAATTGACGATACAGGCTTCCATGGCGCCACTGCCTGAAGCCGTCAGGGTCAGGACATCATCTTCTGTTTTAAAAAAACGCTGTAATAAGTTAGAGGCCTCGACAAAGAGCTCCTTGAACTCCGGACTGCGGTGGTGCTGCATCGGCTGCGACATCGCCATGATGACGCGTTCAGATATCTGTGTAGGGCCGGGTGTAAATAATCGTGGTCGCATTGTTCTACCTTCTCATGGCGAAAAGATTAACCTGAAAAGTCTTGCCGCTGTTTTTAATTGGCTCTTCCTCAAATCATGTGGGTTGATTTTCAATATGGGCACCACACGTACCGCGACATTCATGTCGCGCAACGATACTGTGCATTATTCAGCATACCCCCATGCGCAGGACTGAGACGCGACAGAAATGTCCCGGCACAAGGGTGCAAAGCGTACCGCGACATTCCTGTCGCGCAGTACGACCTGTATATCACAACCCACGCCAGAATCCCAATCCATCCGATCTTCCTCAAACCAGCGCTCGGGCAAGGTATTTTTCTGCCCGGAAAAATAAACACGAGTGAAGTCAGATGCAAAACTATTTGATGGTTATCTCAAAAAATACAGAGCTGTAAAACCCGTCTTCGGACCAGGGGCGGCTCCTGTTTCTGCGCCTCGCTTCGGCCGGGGCTGACTAGGCGTCGAGAAAATCTGCCAGCACGGCCCACAGCTCTTTTTTGCCCCGGCCACTGACGGCAGAAAAAAACATCGGCCCGGAAACCGGCAACTGCTCCACTGCCGCTGTGATGCGATGTTTGGCTTTGTGATAGTCTTTCTGCTTGAGCTTATCCACTTTTGAAGCCACAACCAGTGAGGGCTTGCCCAGCCAAGCGAGCCAACTGATCAGCTCCATGTCAGAGTCTGTCGGCCCGTGCCGGGAATCGATGACACTGACGATGCAACGCAGCGCGGCAGAATGGGTGATATAGTCTTCGACCAGTTTCTGCCACTGCATTTTTTCCCTGCGCGATACTTTGGCGTAACCATATCCGGGCAGATCGACGATGTAAAAGGCATCGTTGACGAGGATGTAGTTCAACTGGCGCGTTTTCCCGGGTGTGCTGCTGGTACGGGCGAGATTTTTCCGGCCGAGCAACCTATTGATCAAACTGGATTTACCAACATTGGAACGGCCGGCAAAAGCAATTTCCGGCAGGGAACGCGCAGGCAGTTGCTTCAGGCTGGTAAAGCTGCCGACAAACTCCGCCTGTTTGATTTTCATGGCTTCCCCGGAAGACTGATTGCATGTTCGAGGACCTGGTCCATGTGCGCCACCGGAATGATGTTGATGCCCCGTCGCAGCGGCGCGGGCAAATCCTGAATATCGTTTTTATTCTCCTTGGGGACCAGAACGGTGCCGATTTCGTAGCGCTGTGCCGCCATCACCTTCTCCTGCAGCCCGCCGATCGCCAAAACCTTCCCGCCGAGCGTCAGCTCGCCGGTCATGGCAACATCCCGGCGTACCGGCTTGCCGGTCAATGCAGAGATCAGCGCGGTAGCGATCGTCACACCAGCCGAGGGGCCGTCTTTCGGGATCGCCCCTTCGGGGAAATGGATATGGATATCTTTATCTTTCCAGAACTCACCTTTAATCTGCAACTCTGCAGCACGGCGCCGGGCATAGCTGAAAGCAGCCTGCGCCGATTCCCGGATAACATCCCCGAGCTTGCCGGTCAGAGTCAGGCCGCCCTTGCCATCGACGACCACGACTTCTATTTCCAGCAGATCACCGCCATGCGCTGTCCAGGCGAGGCCTGTGGCCGTACCGATCGTCATGCTGGTGTCATAGCTGCGCGGCTGAAACATGGGGCTGCCGAGATATTTGGGAATCGACGCCGAAGTGATGACGAACCTCTGGCCTTTCTTTTTGCTGTCAGCAACCTTTCGGGCCACCTTGCGGCAGATGGCTGCGAGCTGTCGTTCGAGATTGCGCACGCCGGCCTCACGGGTGTATTCATGAATGATACGCTGGATGCCTTTGCGTGCGAATGAGACCTGCTCCGGCTTGAGCCCGTGCTCGCCGAGGAGCTTGGGGATCAGGTAGCCTGTGGCAATTTCAACTTTTTCATGTTCGAGATAACCCGGGAGTTCGATGATCTCCATGCGGTCCTGAAGCGGCTCCGGGATATTGGCGCGCACATTGGCCGTGGTGATGAACAGGACGTTGGAGAGGTCATAATCTACTTCGAGAAAATGATCGTTGAAGGCTTTGTTCTGCTCAGGATCGAGCACTTCGAGCAGGGCCGAAGCAGGGTCGCCGCGAAAATCGACGCTCATCTTGTCGATTTCATCGAGCAGAAAGACCGGATTGATGGTCTGCGCACGTTTCATCGACTGGATGATGCGCCCGGGCATGGAGCCGATGTAGGTGCGCCTGTGGCCGCGTATCTCCGCTTCATCGCGCACTCCGCCGAGAGAAATGCGCACGAAATTGCGGCGCATGGCGCGGGCAATGGATTTTCCCAGAGAAGTTTTCCCCACTCCCGGTGGTCCGACCAGGCACAGAATCGGCCCTTTCAGTTTTTTCACTAATTTAAGAACCGCCAGGTGCTCGAGTATGCGCTCTTTAGGCTTGCTCAGCCCGTAGTGGTCTTCATCGAGAATTTTTGCCGCACGCGTCAGGTCGATCTGATCGCGGGATTTACGCGTCCAGGGCAGGGCAATCAGCCAGTCGAGAAAGTTCCGCACAACGGTGGATTCCGGTGACATGGCCGGGGTATTGCGCAGCTTGTCAAACTCTTCAAATGCCTTTTGCTCCACATCCGCGGGCATCTTGGCCTTGACGATCTTATCGCGCAGCACTGCGAGGTCTGCATCGACACCGCCGGACTCTCCGAGCTCTTCCTGAATGACGCGGATCTGTTCCTGCAGGTAAAAATTCTTCTGCGAGCGCTGGATTCTGCCACGCACTTTCTCGTCGATCCGGCGTTCGATTTCGAGAATCTCACATTCAGCATCGAGAATTTCGACCAGGTGCATGAGCTGATCGACGACATGCACTTCTTCGAGCAAAATCTGTTTTTGCGAAATTTCCCGCTGCAGGTGGGAAGATAAATAGTGTGCCAGCCGCTGCGGAGACTGCAACTGTTCGAGCTGCAGCAACACTTCGTCAGGGATGTCACTGTGCAGATGAACATATTCCTTGAACAGCGACACCGCCTTGCGCATCACTGCGATAACCTGCTTTTCCTCCAGCTCCTCATCCTCGATGAACTCGATTTTGGCTTCAAAATGGTCAGTGATGGGCAGGTATCGCGATATACGCCCGCGGATAATACCCTCCACCAGGACTTTCATCAGGCCATTGGGCAGTTTGAGAACCTGCAGAATACGCGCCACCACCCCAAAACGGTAGAGATCATCCCGCGTCGGTTCTTCAAGTGTAAGATCACGTTGTGCCGTGAGAAAAATATAGCGGTCGGACATCATCGCTTCCTGAACCGCACGCAGAGAGGGCTCCCTGCCGACCAGCAGCGGAATGACCATATACGGGAAGACGACAACTTCCTTCAGCGGCAAAACCGGCAGCCGGCTGTCGATTTCAAAAAACTCATCATTGCGTTTTATCGTTTGCATAGCCTAATAATTTATGGTTTGGGAGCAGTTCACACGAAAACATTTTCAGGAGTTGGGGTTTCAAGCTTCTGCACTCAGCCCGCGGAATGCAGCTCGCGGGCTATGGGTGAAGTTATCATGGCGAGTGATTGAGGAGGATCTCTGTAAGCTGGTGAAAGCAGCCGGGAAGCACAGAGGTTGCTTCTTCGACACCGGCTGCCGGAGTACCATGCAAAACACGAGCTCTTTTTCTCCCTCCGCTGTTCCGCACATCCCCCTGGCACTACGTGCAGAACATGAAAAAACGAGTCTGATTCAGATCAACCCGCCTTACTCTCAAAACATCGCCTCGCGCCAGAAAAGCAGGATAACCTGATGTTTTTTTTCATTCTCATACCAAGAACGGTGGCAATGTTCCGGCTGTTGAGTTTCACCATCATCTGTGCTTTTTTTGAACCGCAAAGAAAAACAAGAAGAGAGGCCAGGGACTGCTGGGGCTGATTTTTTCGACACTTCAGCTTTCTTCGCGCTCTTCGTGACCTTTGTGGTGCACCCTGGCTTCAGCTAAAAGCTGAGAGGACGGGGAAACCAGATACGATACGGACCAATATAGATTTAAAATATTCATGACAACCTGACAGCAGATACTGAAAATGGGATGGAAGAATCCATTCAAACCGCTCTGTCTGCTGCTTTTTGTCCCAAATAATAAATCACTCAGGGCAGGTGAAAATTTTACACGACGTGCTTTTGTTGCTGTTCAGCCAGACTGTTTCCAATCCGGCGGCCTTACGGGTTAGAAAACAAAAAGACCGGCACAAAAAACGGCCGGTCACAAGCCTGATCAGACACTCGTAAAACCCGGACTGTGCTCAGGCCCGCTTTCGGGTTTCCTCGGAAATATAGATCGGCATGGCATTTTTAACCACGACATCTTCAGTGATGATACACTGCTTGACCTCAGGCATCGACGGCAGTTCGAACATGACATTGAGCATGATCTCTTCCATGACGGCGCGCAGCGCCCGCGCACCCGTCCCACGCTTGACAGCCTTTTTGACGATCGCCTTGAGCGCACCGTCCTCGATTTCCAGATCGACGCCATCCATTTGCAGCAGGTGCTTGTACTGCTTGGTCAGAGCATTTTTCGGCGTGACGAGGATGTTCTCCAGCGCCTCTTCGCTGAGCTCGTCCAGCACAGCCGTGACCGGCAAACGTCCGATCAGCTCCGGAATCAGGCCATAATGCTGCAGATCATCCGGCTCCACCCGGTTAAACTTCAGGGCATCGCTTTCCTTGCCCTTGGGCTTGATTTCAGCACCAAAGCCGAGCACTTTTTTATTCACCCGCGAGCTGATGATCTTGCCCAGGCCTTCGAAGGCTCCGCCACAGATAAACAGGATATTCTTGGTGTTGATGTTGATCAGGCTCTGCTCCGGATGCTTGCGCCCCCCCTTCGGGGGCACCGAGGCTGAGGTGCCTTCGAGCAGCTTGAGCAATGCCTGCTGCACGCCCTCACCGGATACATCGCGGGTAATGCTGGGATTACCGCTTTTGCGGGCGATCTTATCGATTTCGTCGATATAGATGATCCCTTTTTCAGCACGCTCGACATCATAGTCCGCAGCCTGCAGCAGGCGCACCAGAATATTTTCTACATCCTCGCCGACATAGCCTGCTTCGGTCAGGCTGGTTGCATCAGCGATGGTAAACGGAACGTGCAGAAAACGCGCAAGGGTCTGCGCCAGCAGCGTTTTACCTGTGCCGGTCGGGCCGATGAGCAGGATATTGCTCTTTTCCAGCTCGACATCCTCGAACGGGTCTGCGGATTCAACCCGTTTATAATGATTATAAACCGCCACGGAGAGTGCTTTTTTGGCATCCTCCTGGCCGATGACGTATTCATCCAGTTCTTTTTTTATTTCTGCAGGAATCGGCGTCTGCCCGAAAAAGGTCATGGCGCGTTTCTGCATATCATCGCGGATGATCTCACTTGCACTTCTGACGCACTCGTTGCAGATGTACACGTCAGGCCCGGTGACGATGCATTCCACCTGATTGGAGTTTTTTCCGCAGAAGCTGCAGATGAACAAACGATCTCTTTTCTGATCAGACATAGACAGTGCGCTTATTTTTTTGATGACGGACGGCGTTCGAGAATTTCATCGACGAGACCGTACTCCATTGCTTCCTGTGCCGACATATAAAAGTTGCGATCTGTATCCAGGGCAATCTTTTCTACCGATTGTCCGGTGTGATTGGCGAGAATTTCATTTAATCTCTCGCGCAACTTCAGAATTTCTTTTGCCTGAATTTCGATATC
>WFTM01000456.1 GCA_015485525.1 Candidatus Zhuqueibacterota bacterium
CCCGGGTGCAGCTTTTTGCTCCGGGTGTTTTTTTTATTGTCACCCCTGCATGCGCAGACAGGGAAAGCCATCCTGTGCGAGGTTACGACCCCTCGCGCCATACGCTGTGGGGTGCTGTGTTTCTCAAGAGGCAAAATCATGCATACCAAAAAGACATCTGCCCAGTCTCAAGAGGCAGATGACTCCCTCACACCGGAAGCCCTGGCCGGGGATGTCGTTCTCACGACGTTCAAGTCCAGCGGGCCCGGGGGGCAGAAGAAGAACAAAACCGAATCTTCCGTGCGCTTACAGCATCTTCCCACCGGCATCATCGTCGTCGCGACAGAGAGCCGGTCACAGGCGCAAAACAGAAAAACTGCCTGGATGCGGTTGATGGTAAAACTACGCGAACGTCAGGAAAAGCCAAAAAAGCGTGTGCCGACAAGACCCTCACGCGCGCAAAAGGCGCTGCGCCTGCAGGAGAAAAAACTGCACAGCCGAAAGAAGCAACTTCGCCGTACCCCGGCCAGGGACGACTGATCATTGACATCCGCATCTTTTATCACCGGAAAATACAACTGAAAGGAGAACAAGGATGAATGTTTTTGTCGGAGAGTACAAGCGATATAAAGCCATGCTGGAGAGCGCTGTTGCTCAGGTCGATGATGCGCAGTTTTTCGAAAGCCTCGGCGAAAATGGCAACGCCATTGCCGTCATCGTGAAGCATCTGGCCGGCAACCTGCAATCACGGTTCACAGATTTCCTGACCACTGATGGTGAAAAGGAGTGGCGCGACCGCGAGGGCGAGTTCGATGTCACCGGTCTGAGCAGGGATGAAATCATGACCATGTGGCAGGAGGCATGGAAGGTTTTGGAGACAAATGTCTTCGACCTTTCGCCAGAGGATATGCGCAAAACAGTGACGATCCGTGGCGTCGCTTTTTCCGTGGAAGAGGCACTGGCGCGTTCTTTGGCGCATCTCAGTTATCACGTCGGTCAGATCATCTTCATGGGCAAATATTTGCTCGGTGAGCGCTGGAACTATCTGACCATTCCGCCCGGTGGCAGCGACGCTTACAACCAGAACCCGGCAAAGGAAAAAGGATTGTGAGCAAGATGCTGTTCCGGCTCCTCGATTGGGTGGCGGTGACGCTGGAGCGTCCGCAGGAGCGTCGCACCGCAGGAGCGGTGTGACGAGATAAATGAAGTAGATGGGTTACTTTTTCTTTGGCCTGTAAACATGGGTACTGTGGCCGTAATAAACTTCCGCAGCTTCCATCACAGTCTCGGCGAGAGTAGGGTGGGGGTGGATCGACAGAGCGACATCCGAAGCGAGAGCAGCCATTTCAACCGCCAGCACACCTTCTGAGATGAGCTCGCCGGCGCCGGGCCCGGCGATGCCCACGCCAAGGACGCGCTGTGTCTCAGGATCGATGATCAGCTTTGTGACGCCATCACTGCGGCCGAGAGTCGTCGCCCGGCCGGAGGCAGCCCAGGGGAAACGCGCGACTTCGACTGCTCGTCCCTGCAATTTCGCCTCATTCTCAGTCAGGCCACACCAGGCTACTTCAGGGTCAGTAAAAACCACTGCAGGAATGGCATTGGGTTCGAACGCAACTTTTTTTCCGAGGATGGCATCGACGGCAACGCGCGCTTCGTGCGAAGCTTTGTGCGCAAGCATGGGTTCGCCGGCAATATCGCCGATGGCGTAGATATGAGGCACGGCCGTCTGCAGCTTGCCATCGACCGGAACAAAGCCTTTCTCATCCACTGCGATGCCTGTATTTTCCAGCCCGAAGCCACTGTTGTTCGGTGTGCGCCCGACTGCGATCAGCACTTTGTCGAACGTCTGCACAGCTTCGTCCACTTTATCTCCCTCGAGGGTAACTTCAATGCCTGCTTCGGTCTCCCGCAGTGAGGCGACGCGTGTGTTGAGATAGATTTTGTGCAGGTGCTTTTTCAGCTCTTTTGAGAGCGCAGTCACCAGGTCTTTATCCGCACCGGGCAGTAAGGACGGCATCATTTCGACAACCGTCACAGCTGAGCCGAGAGCAGAATAAACCGAGCCCAGTTCCAGGCCGATGTAACCACCGCCGATAACCAGCAGGGAAGCGGGAATATCCTGTAATGCCAGCGCCGCGGTCGAATCCATCACACGGGGTGAATCGATGGACAGTCCTGGTATGCGCGTTGGACGTGAGCCCGTGGCAATGATGGCGTGTTCAAAACGAAGTGTCTGTTCGCCCTCATCTGTTGTAATCCCGAGGGTGTGCGTATCCACAAAAGTGGCATGCCCCTGAATAAAAGTGATCTTGCGCTGTTTGCTCAGGGTGCCCAGCCCTCCGGTCATCTTGGCGACCACGCTATCCTTCCACGCGCGCAGCTTATCGATATCTATCTTTGGCTCTGAAAAAGCGATACCCCATTCTGCCGATTCCTTTGTCTCGCGAATCAATTTGGCAACGTGCAGCAGGGCTTTCGATGGGATGCAGCCGCGGTAAAGGCACACGCCACCGGGATTTTTTTCACGATCGACGAGCGTAACGTTCATGCCCATGTCTGCGGCATAAAAGGCTGCGGCATAGCCTCCCGGGCCACCGCCGATGACGACAAGTTGTGTTGTATTTTCACTCATAGCGTATTATTTCCATTCAAATTACAGCATTCGTTCTCTGGTTATCCGCTTCCATCAGTACGGCTGCACCTTTTCAACCTGTCAGCATGGGTGCGGAGAAATAAACCATCATCCTTCCAGGGCGATCATAAACGGCTCCTCAAGGGCGGTTACGATCCAGTTCAGGAATCGTGCAGCATCAGCACCATCGATGATGCGGTGATCGTAGGACAGAGACAGCGGTACGATCATACGTGGCACGAACTCTCCATCGATCAGTACAGGCTCGTAACGCCCCCGGGAAACACCGAGTATCGCGACCTCCGGCCAGTTGATGATCGGCGTGAATGAGGTGCCACCGATGCCACCGAGATTGGTGATCGTTATCGAGCCACCCTGCATGTCGTCGAGGGAGAGCTTCTTGCGCCGTGCCTTGTCAGCCAGTTCGCTGAGCTCGACGGCGATGTCGAGGATATTTTTCTGATCTGCGTTTTTGATGACAGGCACGAGCAGGCCGTTCTCCGTATCCACAGCCACGCCGATATTCACCCACGACTTATACACGACTTCCATGTTTTCCATATCGACACTGGTGTTGAATTTCGGGAAGACTTTCAGCCCGGCAGCCAGCACTTTGATCAGAATCGCCGTCATAGTGAGGCGCGTGCCGCGGGCTTCGGCCTTGGCAGCGTAGGCCTTGCGCAGTTTTTCCAGATCCGTGATATCTGCACGGTCGTGATTCGTCACATGAGGGACGGCATTCCACGCGTGCGACATGGCCAGCGCCGTACTCTTGCGGATGTTACTCATCTTTTCGCGACGGAATTCGCCCCATTTGGAGAAATCCGGCAGTGCGTGCTGTTGGAACGTCGCCCCTGTGGCTGCGGATGTGCTGCGCCGGGCGTTGAGGTCTTTCGAGTAACGCTTGACATCATCGATGGAGATGCGGCCGCCGGGCCCGGTGCCCGGCACCTGGTTGATGTCGATGCCGATTTCGCGAGCGAAACGCCGAACGGTCGGTGCTGCCGGGGCCACCTTCCTGCTTTTGTCAATCGATGGCATGACCCGGGCAGGGGGGAGTTCCGGTGGCGAAGATGGCGCTGGTGGAGAAACCGGCGGCGCGGATGGATGCTCCACGGGTTCTGGTTCAGCGCTTTTGTCCGGCTCCGGCTGTCCTGCTTCTTCGGCCTGTTCCGCTGCCTCGGTCTGCGGCTCATCAGGCTGTGCTGCCGCTCCGGCGCCGGTATCGATGGTCAGCATCAACTGCCCGATCTCAGCCGCCTGGCCAGGTTTGACGTGGATATCTTTTACCGTTCCGGCAAAGGGCGATGGCACTTCGATCGTCGCCTTGTCGGTTTCTATCTCGAGCAATATCTGCTCTTTCTCAACCCGGTCACCCTTTTTGACCAGGACTTCGACCACGTCGCCGGATTCGATGTTTTCACCAAGTTCCGGTAATCTGAATTCTTCGATCATTTCCTGTTGCCTTTCATTCTTTCAGAACAAATCAAATGCTGTCATTGCAAAATGAGGCGAAAATACTCTGGAAATTACCAGCGAGTAAGCCCGCCTGCATCTGGGTTACGAGATGACCGGATTGGGTTTGTCCGGATTGATGTTGAGATCCTTTGCCGCCTTCTTGATTTTAGCGGCAGACAGTTTGCCACTGCGCGCCAGGTCTGCCAGCGTCGCAAAGGCGATATGCCGGGCATCGACCTCGAAAAAGTCACGCAGCGCACTGCGCGAATCGCTGCGGCCAAAACCATCTGTTCCCAGCGTCACCGGTGTTCTTGGGAACCAGCGCGCGATGGAGTTGGGCAGAGTTTTGAGATAATCCGAAGCCATGACATAGACGCCCTCGGTATCCTGCAACAGCGTTTCGATGTAGGTCTTTTTCGGTTTTTTGTCTGGATTGAGCGTATTGTAGCGCTCGACGTCGATGCCGTCGCGATACAGCTCTTTGTAGCTGGTGATGCTCCAGATATCCGCTGCCACGCCGTACTCCTTTTCCAGAATTTCCTGGGCCTTGAGCACTTCATTCATAATCGCACCGCTGCCGAACAGATGTGCACGCAGCTTCGCGTTTTTCTTTTTACTGGCCTGGAAGCGATACATACCCCGGATAATTCCTTCTTCAACACCTTTGGGCATGGGCGGCATCGGGTAGTTTTCATTCATCACCGTAATGTAATAGAACAAGCTTTCCTGCTTGACATACATGCGATCGATACCGTCGCGAATGATCAACGCAAGCTCATAGGCAAAAGCCGGATCATAGGCTTTCATGTTCGGCACCGTAAGAGCCAGCACATGGCTGTTGCCATCCTGGTGCTGCAGGCCTTCACCTGCGAGGGTCGTGCGTCCCGAGGTAGCTCCGAGCATAAAGCCCTTGCAGCGCATGTCCGCCGCAGCCCAGATCAGGTCACCGACACGCTGCAGGCCGAACATGGAATAAAGGATGAAAAAGGGGATTGTGTTGATGCCATGTGTGGCGTAGGCCGTTCCTGCTGCGATGAAAGAAGACGTAGCCCCAGCCTCGGTGATGCCTTCCTCGAGAATCTGGCCACTCCGTTCTTCCTTATAATAAAGCAGGCTGTTGGAATCGACGGGCTCATAGAGCTGGCCTACGTGGGAGTAGATACCGCTCTGGAGAAAGAGGGCTTCCATGCCAAACGTGCGTGCTTCATCCGGAACGATCGGCACGATCAGGTCGCCTATCTCCTTGTCTTTCAACAGTTTGGACAGGATGCGCACGAACACCATGGTCGATGAAACAGGCCGGCCATCGGTTCCTTTGAAGAATTCATCAAAAAGCGTTTTATCAGGCGGTGTCAGGGGTTTGCTTTCATCCTGGCGAACAGGGAGGAAACCACCGAGTTTCTGGCGGCGTTCGCGCAGATAACGCATTTCCGGACTGTCTTCCGGTGGTTTGTAAAACGGCGCTTCCGCAACATCTTTGTCGGAGATCGGAATGCTGAAGCGGGTACGAAATTCACGCAGTTCCTCTTCGTTGAGCTTCTTCTGCGAGTGCGTAATATTTTTCCCCTCGCCACTTTCTCCTAGCCCGTAGCCCTTGATGGTATGAGCGAGGATAACCGTGGGAGCGCCTTTGTGCTCCACCGCAGCTTTAAATGCGGCATACACTTTTTCCGGATCATGCCCCCCGCGGCGCATTTTTCGCAGTTGCTCATCCGAGACGTGGCTCACGATAGCATCCAGCTTGGGGTTGCCGCCGTTGAGGTGCTTGCGGATAAAGGCACCACTTTCAACAGTATATTTTTGATACCAGCCATCGACGATTTCGGTCAGACGATTGACCAGGTCACCATCTTTGTCACGCTCGAAAAGCTCGTCCCAGTCCGATCCCCACAGCACTTTGATGACATTCCAGCCGGCACCTCTGAAAGAGCGCTCCAGCTCCTGGATGATCTTGCCGTTGCCCCTTACCGGGCCATCCAGACGCTGCAGGTTACAGTTGATGACAAAGATCAGATTATCGAGCTGCTCCCGTGCAGCCAGTGAAATGGCGCCCAGGGTTTCCGGTTCATCGGTTTCGCCATCGCCGACAAATGCCCAGACTTTGCCGCTTTTCTCCTTATCGAGGAAACCGCGGTCTTCGAGATAGCGGTTGAATCTCGCCTGGTAAATCGCCATGATCGGCCCGAGCCCCATGGACACCGTCGGGAACTGCCAGAATGTCGGCATCAGCCACGGATGCGGATAGGAGGAGAGACCGCCGCCTTCGCGCAGTTCGCGCCGGAAATTGTTTAATTGCTCCAGACTGATTCTGCCTTCGAGAAAAGCGCGGGCATAAATTCCCGGTGAAGCATGGCCTTGAAAATAAATCTGATCCCCGGCATACTCGCTCGTCTTGGCGCGGAAAAAATGATTGAACCCAACCTCGAAAAGAGTAGCGACGGATGCGTAGGTGGAGATATGGCCGCCGATTCCGGACTCTTCGCGGTTGGCGCGCACGACCATGGCCATGGCATTCCACCGGATGATGCTCTTGATGCGGCGCTCGATCTCGCGATTGCCCGGAAATACCGGCTGGTCTTTGGCAGAGATCGTGTTGATATAGGGCGTGTTGGCTGTGAAAGGCAGCTTGACTCCAGCCTTCAAAGCGTAACTCTCGAGTGCTGCGATCAGTTTGCTGACTTTCTGCGGGCCGCCGGTCTGGATGACGTATTCAAGTGATTCGAGCCACTCGCGCAACTCGATATCATCCAACTCTGCAAGCCGCGTGTTGAGATTTTTTGTGTCCATAAGCCTTGCTGAACCTCAGATTTTATGTCATGATGGGATAGGTTTTCACAGATGTACGCCAATGGGCACGGCACATATCAGTAACCCCGGCGCTGGGAAGAAGCCAATATAAAATATTCTGCCATTGAAACAAGTGAATTTACGGTATATTTACGCTAATAGCGAAACAGCGTGCCGCTTCGCCATGATAAAGAAAGAGCCGTCATCTGTTCGCAGAAGCCTTACGAAAACGCTTCCAGGAAGTGAGAAATCAGTCGTGATCCCCGTTGGTCAGAACAGGAGGTTGCCCGGTCGCTTCGAGAACGCTGAGCCAGAGATTGCTGCGGGGCTGAATGGTCTTGCGTTTGGCTGTAGCGACTTCGATGGGCACGTGGGTGAAGACGTTGTACCACAAGCCGATGACCAGATCGGTTTTGCCGGCCATGGCCGCATGCACGGCATACCGGCTCAGGTTGTCACAAAAGACGCTGTCGTTGGCTGTCGGCAGAACGCTGCGGATGGTGTAGCTGGGATCGATATATTTCAGGTTGATGGGAATATTCCTGGCTGCAAAATAGCGTTTGATTTCATCGCGCAGAAAAATACCGATATCGTTGTAGCGTACGTTGCCGGAAGCATCTGTCTCCTGTTTTGCTCCACCCATGAGGTTTTGCCCTGCACCTTCTGCAACGATGATCACAGCATGGTCCCGCTTTTTCAAGCGCTGCTCCAGCAGATAGAGCAGGCCGTTTTCGCCCTCAAGTTCGAACGGGAATTCCGGTACCAGAGTAAAGTTCACCTCGCGGCTCGCAATGGTCGCATGCGCAGCGATAAACCCGGAATCACGCCCCATAACCTTTACCAGCCCGATACCGTTGGGATGGCTGTGTGCCTCAGCATGAGCACACTCGAGAAAGTTGCGCGCCTGACCAACAGCAGTATCAAAGCCGAAGGTTTTATAGACGAAATTGATGTCATTATCGATGGTTTTCGGGACACCGACCACAGCGATCTCGAGACCGCGTCTTTCGATCTCCTTATGGATAGCATGAGCGGCTTTCTGGGTGCCGTCACCGCCGATGGTGAAAAGGATATGAACGCCCTCATGTTCCAGGCGGTCGACGATCAGTTCCGGCGGTCTTTCACCACGGGAGGTACCGAGGAATGTGCCTGGCGTGCGGTGAATGGATTCCACGATTTCCGGCGTCAAAAGTATGGGAGGCAGACCTGTATCCGGGCAGAAGCCCTGGAAGCCATAACGGAAGCCGATGATATTGCGCACTCCATAGCGGTAATAGAGCTGCATGAAAATTGAACGGATGACGTTATTCAAGCCCGGTGATATCCCGCCACAGGTTACCAGTGCAGCCCGTGTGTACCCGGGACGGAAGAAAATTTTACTGCGCGGGCCTGCTTTTTCCAGAGTGTGTGCATCATCAGCACTACACGAGCCGCGATAGTTGATGTCGATGAATATTCGTGTATCATCCGATATATAGCCCGCGATATTATCGCTCTCCTCATCATCGAGATTGAGTGGAGAATCATATTTACATTCGCCCAGCGTTTTGATCGTGTAGTCCATGGTTTCAATCGTGATCCGGTTTTATTTCAGCATGATGTGCTTGCTTGTCAGTTGGTTTGTGCAAGCGGTGAAAATATCGATTTTCATCATAAAAACAAACAGGAAAGCTGCTAAATTTCGACAATTTAAAATATGAATTTGTCTTGCAATAGGTCGTGAACTTGCTATTTTTAACATGTTTGTCATAGCCTGAAAAAACCTTCAGGCGAGAGCCTGCGCTCCACCGGCTGCAGCAGGATGTACAGCGAATATCAAGAATCGAAAGCGATCATGGCCGCAGAAACGAAAATCACCGTCCTTCCTCCTGAAGTATCCAATAAAATCGCTGCTGGTGAGGTCGTTGAAAGACCGGCATCCGTGGTCAAGGAGCTGGTTGAAAACAGCATCGATGCCGGTGCGGATGACATCACCATTCTGCTCAAAGATGGTGGTAAAGAGCTGATTCGCATCGTCGATAATGGCAGCGGCATGTCTGAGGCTGATGTGCGTCTGGCTTTCCAGCGCCATGCCACCAGCAAAATCGCTGTCGCGGAAGACCTGGAGGCTATCAGCACACTGGGGTTTCGCGGCGAGGCTCTGGCCAGTATCGCTTCTGTCTCGCAGATTGAGATCAAATCCATCCCTTCGGGTGAAGATTCGGGACTGGAGGTACAGCTTGAAGGCGGGTATGTCATCGCAGAAAAGCCGGCTGGCGGCACGACCGGTACATCGATCGCCGTTAAAAATCTCTTTTTCAACACACCGGGACGCAGGAAATTTCTCAAGGCGACATCAACAGAATACCGTCGTTGTCTGGTGACAGCGAATCGCTTTGCTTTATGTTATCCGGACAAAGCCTTCCGGCTGATACACAACGACAAGGTCATCTGGGATGTACCGCCGCAAAGCCTGAAAGAGCGCACGCTGGCCATTCTCGGCAAGCGTCTCGCGAATATGCTGATCGAAATCGAAGCAGACGAAGGTGCTATTGCGGTTCACGGCCTGGTCGGCACCCATGAGAGTATTCGCAAGGTCAGCGGAGAGCAGTACTTCTTCCTCAACGGGCGCTTTTTTACGGACCGCTCGCTGAATCACGCGGTGACTGCTGCCTATGGCGAAATTCTCGCCCACGGTGGCTATCCGCTCTATATTCTGCATCTCACCGTCGATCCCACCCGTGTCGATGTCAATGTGCATCCCACGAAAATGCAGGTCAAATTTGCCGATGACCGGCTGGTCTATTCGTTATTGCGCAGCGTCATACGCAGACACCTGATGAGTTCTGATGTCATTCCGAATCTCGACAAACCGGCAACACCTTTGGAGCAACGGCTTTCCGGCAACTGGCGCACCGATACGGGCGCTTCTGCACCATCTTTACTCTCATCTGCCGGAGATTTACTCAGGCCCTCGGTGCGGAAGCAGGATTTTTACACAACCCAAAGACAGAGCCAGAGCGTCGATGACCAGCTGCGTTTCGACATCGTCGGGGCAGGGCAGAGGCAGGAGCAGCCCGGGCCTGATTCCGGGAAGGACAGCCAGCCAGGTGACCACGAAGAAAGCGAACAGACGACCGCCTTTGCTGTGAATAATGTTTTTCAGATACACAACCGTTACATTCTCTCTCAGACCAGCCAGGGGCTGGTAATCATCGACCAGCATGCGGCACACGAGCGCATCATGTATGAAAAAGCACTGGCCCTGTTCGAGGCAGGACAGGCAGGATCGCAAAAGCTCCTCTTTCCAAAAATGCTGGAGGTCAGCGCGGAAGATTTCGAAATATTGAAAGAAATGCGCCCTTTTCTCGAAAAAATCGGTTTTGTACTCGATGAATTCGGCCATAACACCATCGTTCTCGAAGGCGTACCATCAGGATTGCGCATCAAGGACTATGACCGCATTCTGCAACAGATGATCGATGATTACCGGCGCGGGAAGCGCAACAACCTCGAAATCCGCGACAACATCGCCAAAACATGGTCCTGTCACGGCTCCATCCGCTCCGGCGACCGCCTGACACCAGCCGAGATGAATGCACTGATTGAACAGCTTTTCCAGGCTGAAACACCGTATTTTTGCCCACACGGCCGGCCGGTCATCATCACGATCACCACGGAGGAGCTGGACAACCGCTTCGGCAGGACATAGTGAGATCATAGAAAAAAAACCGAAATAATGCCATCCCCCGATTCTCCTTTCTCGAAAAGCCGGTTTGCGAATACATCGCCGCTGGCTGCATCGCAGAGAATCCGGGAAGTTCGAACTCATACAGCCCGAACTGCTGGTTTCGAAAGCAGGGCGGGCTTTGGGAGCAACAAATGAAGCACACGCTTCCGGTCATCGTCATCGCCGGGCCGACAGCCATCGGCAAGACGGCTGTTGCCATCGAGCTGGCCCGCAGCATCGATGCTGAAATCATCTCAGCAGACAGCCGGCAGATCTACCGGCTGCTCGATATCGGTACCGGCAAGCCCACCACGGAGGAGCTCGCTGCTGCGCCACACCATTTTATCGACATTCTCGATCCGCGCCAGGAGTACAGCGCAGGGCAGTTTTCGCGCGCCGCACGAGCCCGTGTGGATGAAATACGCTCGCGCGGGAAAAACGTCATCGTCGCCGGAGGCTCGGGTATGTACATCGAAGCTTTTCTATACGGTTTTTTTGCCGCGGAAATCCGCGATAAGAAACTGCAGCTCAGGTTGAAAAAACGCGCACAGTCAGAAGGCAGCGAAGCCCTGTACCGGGAGCTGCAACAAGTCGATCCTGAACGTGCGTCCGAGCTGCACGCTGAAGACGCCCATCGTATCGTCCGGGCTCTTGAAGTTTTCCTCAGTTCCGGCATGAAATTATCAGAATTGCGCAAACAGCCCCGGGTCCCGGCGCCTTTTTCTTTTCAGCTTTTCGGATTGTATCCCGCAGAACGGCAGGAACTGTATGATAAAATCAGCCTCCGAGTCGATCACATGCTCGTACAGGGCCTGCTCGATGAAGTGCGCAGCCTGCTCGCGCAGGGGATCAGTCCGCTCTGCAACGCCATGCTCACAGTCGGCTATCGGGAACCACTGCAGTGGTTGCGGGGTGGATACACATATCCTGAGATGGTCGAAAAGATCAAACAACACTCGCGAAATTATGCCAAAAAACAGCTGACCTGGTTCAGACGTTACCGGGAGATGAACTGGATCGCTGTTCAAGCAGGGGAAACGCCGCACTCTGTCGCAGCGAAGATCGAGCAAAGTGTCATGCGGGTGGCTGTATGAGATGGGGCAGGGGCAGCGATCATCTGGCTGGTTCTTTTCTCTTGACTTTTTACCTTTATCAGTTATTTTTATCCACAGAAATAACAGGCGAATGTAGCTCAGCTGGTAGAGCATCGGCTTCCCAAGCCGAGGGTCGCGGGTTCGAATCCCGTCATTCGCTCTACTCCTTCTTTAATTGAGGGGTGCGGCGTGTCGTAACGCTTCCTCACACATCGTTCCATACCCATCATCAGGGTTCAATGCTGTTTCCGGGGTCAACATCATCGGGATGCAAAATATCCAGGACTGTCCGCAATTTAACATTAAGTAAGCTATTATCTATCCTGATTTAACCCGATTTGCTCACAAGTGAGCGCACTACGCAGGAAAGTCGGGATTACAGAGTTTTTTCGACAAAGCATCTGTAACTATTCAGCCACCCTGCCTATACAAGATTGGATGACGAAAAAGAGCGGCCATTTCGAGGACGTCCGGCATGGCGCTTCACTTTGGCCGGATACCCTGATGATGCACGCTATGAATACCATGAATCCCCTCGAAATGGCATGTATCGTCATACTTACCAGGAGAAAATCATGCTCAAGAAAACAACATGTTCGATGCTGGCAGCACTATTATTTCTATTTCTCGGCAGCCAGCTTCTTTTTGGCCAGGATGTGATTCAGAAAGTCGGTGATGCCGGTTATGTGGACTGGGGCAGCCGTGTCATCAGAGCTACGGGAGTCGCCGGAATCAATCCGAACATGCCTGCAGGTGCACAGCGCGCCGGTGCTCTGGAAGCAGCGAAGTATGTTGCTTTGCGCAACTTGCTGCAAGTTGTGCAGGGCATGTACATCACTTCAGAAACGACCGTACGCAATGCAAGTTTGGAAAATGACGTTATTCAGAGCAGAATCCAAGGTGCTATCCGGACTTTTCGCATCGTCGGAGAGCCACGCTATATGTCTGATCAGTCCATCGAAATAGATGTTGAAGTGCCACTGGACGGGGTTCTTTCTGAATCACTTTTGCCGGCGTCTGACTTCAAAGGGCAGGGCACGGTGAATTCCGGGGCAGGGGCATACACAGGTCTGGTTATTCTCGCCAAAGGTTTGAATGTGATGCCTGCCATGGCCCCGAAAGTTCTCGATGAAGATGGGAGGGAAGTGTACGGCAGCAGCCTGGTAAGCAGAGAGTGGGCGCTCAAGCACGGCATGGTTGGATACGCGAAATCCGTTGCTCAGGCGCGCAAAAACGAAAGGGTGAAAGCGAATCCTCTCGTCGTTCGCGCACTGCGTGCTTCCGGCGATGCGCGAGCGGATCTGGTGATCAGTAACGAAGACGCGAACAAAATCCGGGATATCGCTGAATACCAGAGTTTTCTGAGTAACTGTCGGGTCATGTTTGTGGTCGATTAAAAGCCCTTTGCTCAAAGTTATTGCTCACGAAAACACTTTTACGATGACATTTTATAGCAACTCATTGATTTTCTGGTTATGAATTTTTGCGCCAATGCAGGAGATATAAATGAAAAAGAACAAGGGGCTTTTGCCTTTGCTTGTATATGCGTTGACGGCAGTGCTGCTCATCGGTTGCGGCCCTAAACGCGTGGAAAAAGAATCCGTTCTCGACACACCGGATAACCATTTTACAATGGGCATGCGCCTTCTCGACGACAACCGCATCGATGACGCTCGTGCAGAGTTTCAACGCGCTCTCGACCTGGACCCGGATTATCCGGAAGCCTATGCCGGCATGGCCCTGGCTGCGGCTATGAGCAAAGATTTCAAGCAGGCGCACTCCCTGGTCAACAAAGCGTTGAAAAAGAACAAAAAGAGTTTTGAATCCCGCGTTATCCGTGGCAGAATTTTCACCCTGGAGCGCAAGGGCAAGAAAAATGAATGGGTAAAGAAAGCCGCAAAAGAATTTGGCCTTGCCAGTCGTATCGATCCGGGCAGCCCGAAACCGTACTACTACCTGGGTTTGACCTACAAGTCAGCCTATGATTTCATGAAAGCAGCCAACGCCTTCAGCAAAGTCGTCTCCATGAAAGGGGATTTTGCCAAAGAAGCAAACGACCAGTGGGAAATGATGCAGAAAATCCAGCGGGCGGCTCCGGGCACGAAGATCGGCATGAAGATCGCTCTCATCGACGAGATCGACCGCGCAGATCTTGCGGTGTTACTGATCGAGGAAATGAAACTTCGCGAGGTTTTCGAAAAACGGCGCAAGAAAAACTATGACACCTCCTTCAAAACTCCGGACGATCCCCTGCGATTTCAGGCAGATTGGGTTGAAAAGGCCAAAGCCATGACAGACGTCGATAGCCACTGGGCAAAAAACTGGATTTATGAAATTGTGCGTATCGGCGGCATGGAGCCATTTCCGGACCATACATTCCGCCCCGACCAGACGATCACCCGTGCCAACTATGCGCAGGTGATGCAGAAAATCCTCGTCCTTGCAACCGCAGACGAATCCCTGGCACGCAAATATATCGGCGAACCGTCACGTTTCCCGGATGTCAACTCCAGCCACTATGCCTACAACGCCATGGCTTTGATGGTAGATCGCGGCATTTTGAAGGCGGAAACCATCAGCGGCGAGTTCAGGCCTGCAGGTACGATGACCGGCGCAGATGCGCTGCTGGCAATCCGGCAGTTCCAGAATGCACTCCGCCTCGAGTTTCGCTGAACCAGCGAACTATTCTGAACACGTAAAGGGAGTTTACTGTGATTAAAAATATCCTGTTTTGGTGTATCCTTCTGCTCGGGACAACAGCAGCCACAGGGCAAACGGCTGAAGTCACCAGTAAAGGACTCGGCAGTATCCTGAACAATGATGTCGGTGCTGCCCGCGATCAGGCCATCGACGATGCTCTGCGCAAGGCAGTACAGGAGGCATTGGGCACCAGCATCCGTTCTGAAACATTGGTGCAGAATTTTCAGATGGTCGAAGATAATATTCTGAGCTGGTCACGCGGTTATGTTTCGAACTATGAAATATTGAAAGAAGGGCCGGGCCCGTACGACAGCTACGAAGTCACCATCCGTGCAGTCGTCGATCTCACCAGCCTTGAAAATGATGAGCAGCAGCTTCGCGAGCTTCTCGACAAAATGGGCAATCCAAGAGTCATGCTGCTCATCGAGGAACAGAACATCACCGGTGCAGACCGATGGGCCTATTTTACCGTGGACATGACCACGGCTGAAAATACCATGATCGAAGAGTTTCAAAATAATGGTTTTGAAGTCATCGATCCTGCTCTGGTAAAAGAAAACCGCAAGAAAGACGAAATCATCGCTGCGCTGTCCGGTGACACCCGCGCCGCCGCTGCGATCGCTGCCTACCAGGATGCCGAGATCATCATTACCGGCAAGGCCGTCTCTCGCGTTGCCACGGGTTTCAACCTCGGTGGTATGAAATCCTGCCAGGCGACGGTCTCTGCCCGGGCTGTCAAGGCAGATGTCGCGCGAATCATCGCGTCTTCGAGCGAACGTGCTGCTGTCCCGCATATCGATGAGATTACCGGCGGCACGCTGGCGATCGAAAAGGCCTCGCGAAAACTGGCGACTAAACTGCTCGCGAAAATTACGGAACGTGGCCGCAAGGAATTTTACAACAGCACCACTCTGACAATGACCGTGATGGGGTTTTCATCCTACTCTGAACTCACTGAATTCATCAACAAGCTGAAGTTTTTTATCCGGGGTATAAAGAAAATCCGAACCAGGAATATTGCCGGCAAAACCGCTGAGCTGGATGTCCAGATCACCGGCAACACCCGGCAGTTGGCGCGCGAGCTTGAAAAGAAAGATTTCTCACCGTTTCAACCGGAAATCATCGGCCTGAGCCTGAACAAGCTGCGCGTCATGCTGAAGCATCAGGCAGCCCAGCCCGCGACCCAGCAGGATTCCAGTACAATCGGGATGGAATAACCCGTCCAATTCGGTCTGAGATTTGGCAAGTTCAGAAGAATTTCGGGGATTACCAGCACAGTGCCAACCTGTGGATGACGGCTTCTGCCATCCAAGCGTTCGGCACTTTTTTCTTTTTTGTTGGGGCATTGATCATTACGTTTCTCACTGACAACCAACAGAAAACCGAGGCGGAATCCGCCACAGGGGGCTAATCATGCATCAATTTTTATTTTCAGGGAGAAAGCTATGCATACTTGGAAACCGGCACGGGTACTGGGAGTGAGTTGCGTTTCTCTGGCGATGTTACTCGTCGCCAGCGCAGGTTTTGCACAATTAAAAATGAAAAAACGCATCGCTGTTTTTGATTTTACCGACAAAACCAATACCAGTATTGCCTGGTGGTATGGTGGTTCTACCGGCCAGGGGATGGCGGATATGCTGATCACAGAGCTGGTGAAATCCGGGAAGTACACGGTCATCGAACGCACCCAGCTCGAGCAGGTCATGAAAGAGCAGATGCTCGGCATGACCGGTGCCGTGACCCCCGAAACAGCGGCAAAGGCTGGTAAGCTGCTTGGCGTCGATATCGCGGTCATCGGTGCAGTAACCGAGTTTGGGCACAGCAAAGGCGGTGTCGGTGGCAGACTAAAGGGTATCGGCCTGGGTGTCAAATCGCAAAAAGCAACTGTGGCTATGGATGTCAGGCTGGTCAATACGACGACGGGGGAGATTCTCGCAGCGGAAAACGTACGCAAAGAGAAGAGCAAAAAAGGGGTGTCGTTCGACAAATGGAGCAGCGGAATCAGCTTCAACAATCGCAATGACTTCGATCAGTCGATCATTGGCAAGGCGACGCGGGATGCCATCAAAGAGATTGTCAAATTGCTGGACAAGACCTCCCGCAATCTTAAATGGCAGGGCAAAGTCGTCAAGGCGACCGCCACGAGTGTGATCATCAACGCCGGTTCGGCTCAGGGTGTCAAGGCAGGGGATAAGTTCGTCATCCTGCGTGCAGGTGAAGAGTTGATAGATCCGGATACCGGCCTTTCCCTGGGCTCGACAGAGGAAGAGATCGGTGTTATCCAGGTGGTCAATGCCGGCCTCGGTAATGGCAAAGCCTCACAATGTAAAATTGTTTCCGGACGTGGCTTCCAGCGTGGTGACATTGTCAGAGAAAAATAACCCTGTCCGGGGGCGTATTCGGGTTTATCCCGAAAATGTCCTGGGCCAGGCACCATTTATCAACAGCAGAGACAAAACCGCTTCTTGATTGGCAAAATTTTACCCCATAAAAACAAAAAAATAAGCCCGGCTCGGCAGTGTAAAATCTGCTGGTCCGGGCTTGTTTCGTTGGGGGCAATCTGAGTTTGACTCTTCCCCACATCGTGTGTGTTGTGCAGGATTTATCGCGCCTGAAAGTCGCCAATTCCCACAGTACAGCGCGGTAGGCTACTATTCGCCGATCGGTTCATAGCGAGCAACACGCGCGCTATGTTGTGAGAAAACCGGCTGAAAGATATGTGCCGTCTATGCTGTCTCCTGAATGCGAGGTGAGGATTTGTTACAGGTTGCAGCGGGAAAGCGTGTAAAAAACCACTGGCACGCGCAAATAATTGTTGCTTTAAACCACGGTTTCAGTTATAATAACTGGTTTTAATGTTCGAGCGTCCCACAACTCAAGTTTTAAGAATGCAGGAAAGGGAGAGAATGCTTAAGGCGCGCAAAAGTACACGCAAAAAACTGGACAAAAAAACGCTGAAAGAAGATCAGTTCCTGATCAAACTTTTTGAAGTCATCGATTTTGTACAGGAACGCAAAAAGGAATTTCTGTACGGTGTTGTCGTGCTCGTTGTTCTGCTCGGGGCCAGTTTTTATTATGTCCACGACAAGAATCAGAAAGAGAATATCGCTTCCGTGGAGGTGGCCAAAGGGCGAGATATCTTCCGTCAGGGCAAGTATGACGAAGCCATCGGCATTCTCGAAGCAGTCGTCGATAATTTCAGCGGGACGCGCAGCGCAGCGCTGGCTACTCTGTACCTTGGCAAAGCCTATATGGCCAAGCAGGAGTATGATAAGCAGGAAAAATATTTCAGTATGTATCTCGATAAATACGCCGGCGATGATGAAATTCTCGACCTGGCTGCTGCCACAGGCCTGGCAGCTAGTTATGACCAACGCGGCGAGTATGGGAAGGCAGCGGAGCTGTACGAACAGGCGGCAAATGAGCACGAGGGCTCCTTCAAAGCTCCGGAGTTGCTCATGCATGCCGGCAGGTGCTACACGCTGGCTGACAGGCCGCTGGACGCACGGCGTGTGTATCAAAAGCTGATCGATGAATATGACAAGGACCTCCTGGTACGCGACGCAGAGCGTGCCCTGGCCGAGCTGAGTACCAGGTAGGAATGGCGATTATTCCTGTTAAATAAATAACTTGCAATTCTTTTTCGAAATAATTATCTTTTGTATTCAAGTGGGCACATAAGCCCACTTTTTTATTGCCCGGTCTTATTGAAAATGCACGATTTACTCGCTCTGTTAAACAAACTCGTTGCAGAAGTTATCGCCGGCTCCGAGACAGAACTTGTCGATCTCGAAGTCAAAGGCGGCAAGAATAATCCGGTCATCCGCGTTTTTCTCGACGAACCCGGGGGCATTTCTATCGATCGCTGTGTCGCACTCAGTCGTGACCTCACCGATTTGATCGATATGCAGGATTTTCTTCTCAGAAATTATCGACTGGAAGTTTCCTCACCGGGCATCGACCGTCCCCTGAAAAGCAGACGTGATTTTGAACGCAATATCGGCCGGGAGGTGGATATCACCTATACTGCCTCTCCCGATGACCAGCAACACAAGCAGGCTATCGGTGAGATCGTCGCAGTGCAG
>WFTM01000457.1 GCA_015485525.1 Candidatus Zhuqueibacterota bacterium
GTCAGGGGAAATCAGGGTATCGGGCAGGCTGTCGCGGCTGCTGGCGAGAATGCGGAAGGTTGCCGCGCCCTGAGGCCGGCCTTCACTGCATTCGATGCGGGTGATGTGTGCCAGCGGCGGCGTTTCCGCGCGCAGGCGCTGCATGAAACCCTCGATCTGCCCCGGCTGCCCCTCGATTGCGATGTGCACGCCCTCGCTGTTGTTGCTGATGTGGCCGTTGAGCCGGCATTCATGCGCGAGCCGGTAAATCCATGGCCGGAAACCCACCCCCTGCACGATGCCGTGCACTGTGATGTCGATTCGTTTCATGACCCGGAAATGCTCACGAGTTTTTCTGCGTTTTGACAAAATCGCGCAGCCAGTCGAACCAGGCCTGCAGCCCCTCGCCGGTGCGGCACGAGAGTTCGAAGATTTTCAGGCGGCCGTTAATCTGCAGGGCGTTGCGTTTGACCGCCTCCATGTCAAAATCGGTGAATTCGAGCAGGTCGATTTTATTGATCACCATCACCGAGGACCGCCGGAACATGCCGGGGTATTTCAACGGTTTGTCATCGCCCTCGGTGGTGCTGATCAGCACCACTTTCATGTCCTCGCCGAGATCATAACTCGAGGGGCAGACCAGGTTGCCGACATTTTCCAGAAAAAGCACATCCAGGCTGGCGAGTTCGAACTCAGGCAGAACGCGCGCGATCATGCGGGCGTCGAGATGGCAGGCGCCACCGGTTACCAGCGGGCGCACCAGGGTACCGCCGGCGCGGGTCAGGCGGTTGGCGTCGTTTTCCGTTTGCACATCGCCGGCGATCAGAGCGATCTTCAGCTCGTTTCGCAGAGCCTCGAGGGTCTTTTCCAGCAGGCTGGTTTTACCGGACCCGGGTGAGCTGACAAAATTCAGCGAGGCAACAGCATGTTTTTTCAGTTGAGCACGAATTTCTGCTGCGAGCTTGTCGTTTTCCGACAGGACTTTCTTTTCAACGGCGACTTTTTCTGCCATCCGTGTCTCCCTCGTGCATGTGGATTTTTGTTTTTATTTGTCGGCGTGGTGTATGGTTTATTTTGATCACACAGGGGCGACCGCGGGTCGCCCCTACGGGCACCATCAACATTAATTGCATTGCCAAAATTTTTGGCCAGATTGCCTCGATATTTATTTATCCGTTTGGTGATCACGGATTTAAATCCGGCCATGATGGAACCGATGGATTGGGGTTCTGGCCTGGGTTTGTTTGTAGAGAGGCACGGCCGTGCGTCTCTACAGCCCGAGAAATTCCACAGCGATTCCGCTCATGGCGATGATCAGGCCGGCCAGGGGATGGGCATAGCGCGTCAGGGGCCCGAGGCTGAGGCGCGAAACCCCCAGGCTCAGCGCCAGTACGGCCCCCATCATGGTCAGGATCGTCACCACGCCGAAAATCAGCGTGACGATGATGACGGAGCTCATGCTGTTCTGTGCCGCGGGATAGATGAGCAGCGGGATCAGCGGCTCGCAGGGGCCGAGCACGAAAATGATGAACAGGGCCCATGCCGTGAGTTCCTTTTTGTCCTCTTCGTGGCTGTGCGTACTGACACAACAGTGCGAATGCCCTTTGCCGCGCAGAATGCGGTACATGCCCCAGGCAAAATACGTCATGCCGAAGAAAATTAACGACCATGCCGCAATGCTACCGCGCATGGATTCGATCGCTTCCAATTTGAAAATCATCACGCCAAAGGCTATGCCGATAAAGCCGAGAACGACCGAGCTCAGCACGTGTCCAAGCCCGCTCAGCGCTGTGACGGTCAATGTTTTCCAGATCGACCAGTTGCGCGCTTTGCCAAGACTGACAAAGGGAATGTAGTGGTCCGGGCCGAGCAGGGTATGAATGAATCCGATTGAAGCAGCGGTGATCGAAAGCGTCAGAGTTTCCTGTGTCATATTTCAGTCTCGTCGATTTTTCGGTGAGGGGATTCTGTTTCCAGCCAGGCGATTTCGAGCTCCTGGCCGCTGTAGGTTTCTACGGCAGACGATTGGCACTGCGGGCAGATGAAGACGAACTCTTCGACTTTGAACTCATGCTTGCACTCGCTGCAGACAGCCGTGACCGGCACGATCTCGATGACGAGCTCTGCCTGTGCCAGCGGGGTATCGCTTTTCAGCGCATCAAAGCCAAACTCGAGGGCATCAGGCAGGATGCCGCTGAGTTCACCGATGCGCAGGCCGACAGCCTGCACGGCGTCCAGTTTTTTTTCCTGTATTTCCCGGGTCACGGTTTCGATGATCGAGCTGGCGATGGAAAGCTCGTGCATGGTCGTTCCTGTCTCTGATAATCATGTCCCATCGTTTGGCAGCGGGCGCTCCTGCCGTCGATTTCCCAACCGGCAAACAGGAACTGCCGCCAACCGTCGAGCGCCAATCGGATGAGGTCTCCTGTCCGGTCACGCCGTACCAGACAGAATTTTTCAGTCATCCCGTTTTTTTGCAGAAGGGTTATGTGCGGGTTGGCCTGAAAGAACAGCGGTAATAGGTGCACATTTTCTTGCTCATTTGCAAGAGAGGGTTTGACGAACGCGGATTTTTTTAATGCACCCCTTCAATCATCTGGCGGTTCGCGGCCGGCCAAAAGCGCCTCAACTTCATCCTCGATACGCCGGATGAGTTCCGGCAGGCAGGCAGCGACCGGGACGCTGAGCTCCAGATCCATCTCTCGCAACGGCTCGATCGAAACAGCGAAGAGCGTCACGCGCGGTGTTTTGCCGAGCAGATAAAATGAATCCAGCAGGTCTTTCAGGCCGATGTCGTGCGCGGTCAGGGCGCGCGGATAATCGCCGGAAAAGCGGGGCTGCAACCGGGTCACTGTCCCTGCCGGCTGTCCATCGATGGTGGCGTCGATCATGATGATGTGCTCAGCGTTTTGCATGGGTTCCAGCAGGGTGAAACTGCCGGTGCCGCCATCGAGCACGCGGACGCCCGGCGGCCATTTTTTCTCCGCCAGGAGCCGTATGGCGTGCACGCCGGCGCCCTCGTCACCCATGAGCACATTGCCGATGCCGAGAATGAGAATTTCCATGTTGCTCCGGTTATTGAACCTTGCGAAGGTTCAAAACCTTCGCAAGGTTTTTGGTTATTTTTTCTTCAGAATGTCTTCCTTCTCGAACTTCCAGCCGCCGACCATGGACGAGGTTGTGCCGCGCCCCTCGACGTAATCGTGGTAAAAAACCAGATAGACGTGGATGATCGAGAACACCACGAAGAACCACATGGCCAGATGGTGCCACTGGCGCACGGCAAAGTCGCCGCCCATCAGCGGGATGACCCATGTGAACAGGCCGGGCAGCCACGACGAGCTCATGCTGGAGTACAGGGCAAACCCTGTGGCAGCCTGGAACAGGAAGACGAGAAAGGTTAGAAAGTAGATGAAACCGGCCAGAGCGTTGTGGCCGAGGGAAATGTGTTCACCGCTGCGTATCTGCAGGATATCGACACGCAGTACTTCGAGTATTTCCCGCCACTGCTTCCGGCTCAGGGGGATGAAGTTCTTCCAGCGCGCGTAGCGGTTGCCGGCAAACCCCCAGTAGATGCGCACCAGAAAGTTGAAGAAAAAGATAAATGCGGTCACGAAATGGATAAACCGCACGGTACCGAACCAGTACTGTTGATAGGCCTCGTCTGCATAGCGGATCGTCGTCGGGCTGCCGATGATGTAGCCGGTGATGATCAGCAGAACGATGCACGCAGCATTGACCCAGTGGTACAATCTGACCGGAAATTCCCAGACATATACCCTGAGGTAGGGCACAGCTTTGCTTTTTGCCATGATGTCCTCCTCACTGGAAAGTCAGATTGTGAATGTGCTTGCCGTCCGGATCGTAGAGATGCACAGCGCAGGCGATGCAGGGGTCGAAAGAGTGCACCGTGCGCAGGATTTCCACGGGCTGCTCCAGGTCTGCCACCGGCGTGCCGATGAGCGCAGCTTCGTAGGAAGAACGCTGGCCACGGTTATCCCGGGGCGAGGCGTTCCACGTGCTCGGAACGACGAGCTGATAGTTGGCGATTTTTTTATCTTTGATGCGAATCCAGTGTGCCAGCGCTCCGCGCGGTGCTTCGGTCATGCCGACACCGATCGCTTCCTCCGGCCAGGTCGAGGGCTCCCATTTTTCGTTGTTGAACGTGCGCGTGTCGCCGGATTTGATGTTGGCAACGAGGTCGTCATAGAAGCCTTTCATCCAGTGCACGACGAGCTGTGTTTCCAGACCGCGTGCAGCGGTTCTGCCCAGGGTTGAGAACAGCGCTGCCACCGGCACGTTCAGTCGCGACAAGGTGTCGTGCACGATGTCCTGTACCTCGGTCACGCCTTTGCCATAAGCCACCAGCATGCGCGCCAGCGGGCCAACTTCCATGGGATGGTTACGCCAGCGAGGCGTTTTAATCCAGGAATATTTGCCGTCGGTATCGAGATATTCGAAAGGCGGTTTCGGACCGGTGTAGTTGAACTCGGTCTCACCTTCCCAGGGATGTTTGCCTGTTTCGTCGCCCTCGGCATAGCTGTACCAGCTATGGGTGACGTATTCCTTGATTTCCTCCTGATCGCGGCCGTTGACCTCGTGCACTTCGTTCAAATTCCTGCCGAGAATGGCGCCACGTGGCAGCTTGAATGCCTCCGGATCATTATACCCGGCAACAGGCAGGTCACCATAGGCGAGATAATTTTCCAATCCTCCGCCGTGTTGGGCCCAGTCCTTGTAAAACCCTGCGATGGCCAGCAGGTCCGGAATGTACAACTGCTCGACGATCTGGATGGCTTCATCGATCAGACTGCCGACGTGGTTGAGGCGTTCGGTGTTGATGGCGCTGACCTCGTTGAGGTTGATCGAACAGGGCACACCGCCGACGAGGTAGTTCGGATGCGGATTTTTCCCCCCGAAAATCGCGTGGATTTTCACCAGCTCCTTTTGCCATTCCAGCGCTTCGAGATAGTGGGCTACGGCGAGCAGGTTGACCTCCGGCGGCAGCTTGTACGCCTTGTGCCCCCAGTAGCCGTTGGCGAAAATGCCGAGCTGCCCGCTGCCGACAAAGGCCTGGACGCGCTTTTGAATGTCAGAAAAATAGTTCGGCGAGGTTTTCGGCCAGCGTGAAATCGAACGGGCTATCGTCGCGGTCTGCTTTGGATCAGCAGAAAGGGCGCTGACCACATCGACCCAGTCCAGGGCATGCAGATGGTAAAAATGGATGACGTGATCCTGCACCATCTGGGCGCAGAACATCAGATTGCGGATGAGTTCGGCATTGCGGGGAACGACGATACCCAGAGCGTCCTCCACCGTGCGCACGCTGGCGAGAGCATGCACAGTGGTGCAGACACCGCAGGCGCGTTCTGTGAAGGCCCAGGCGTCGCGCGGGTCGCGGCCGAGCAGGATTTTTTCAAAACCGCGCACCATCGTGCCGGAGCTGTAGGCCTCGGTGATGACGCCGTTATCGACAATAGCTTCGATGCGCAAATGCCCCTCGATGCGCGTGATCGGATCGACGACTATGCGTGCCATCAGCTCTCACCTCCCTTCTCGGTGACAGATTCTTCCTTGTGCTCCTCGATCAGTTTTTTCTTGCGGATATTTGTCGCGATAGCGTGGGCAGCCACACCTGCAGCAGCGCCAATGCCCACCACCGTGCCGATGGTGTCAGCAGTGGTTTCGATGCCGAAACCCGGAAAGTTGGCGAGATGCTGGTAGAACGGGCCGTTATCCCAGAAACCGTTTTCACTGCAGCCAATACAGCCGTGCCCGGACTGGATCGGGTAGCTGGTGGCTTCGTTCCAGCGCGTGACCGAACAGGCGTTGTAGGTGACCGGTCCGCGACAGCCCATCTTGTACAGGCAATAGCCTTTGCGGGCATTTTCGTCATCCCACGACTCGACGAACAGCCCGGCGTCGTAGTACGGCCGGCGATAGCATGTGTCGTGTACTCGGCGGCCGTAGAATTCCCGCGGCCGGCCCTGGCTGTCCAGCTCCGGCATGTTTCCATAGACGAGAATATGCGTCACCACGGCGGTCATGACATCGCCGATAGGTGGGCAGCCGGGCACGTTGATCACCGGCTTGTGGATGATTTTGTGGATCGGCGTAGCATTGGTTGGGTTGGGTTTTGCCGACTGAACGCAGCCGTTGGAAGCGCAACTGCCCCAGGCGATGACGGCTGCGGCCCCTTCCGCAGATTCGCGCAGGATGCTTTCCGCAGACTCCCCGCCGATCATACAGTAAACGCCGTCGTCCTTCATGGGCACAGACCCTTCGACGAGCAGAATGTACTTGCCGGAGTAGTTTTTCATCGTGTCCAGACGGCATTTCTCAGCCTGATGGCCGGCAGCGGCCTGCAGGGTTTCGGTGTAGTCGAGGGATAGATAGTCGAAGAGAATGTCAGCAACGATGGGGTGGGAAGAGCGTATGAACGACTCGCTGCAACAGGTACATTCCTGAAAATGCAGCCAGATCACGGGCGGGCGCGGTTTGGTTTCAAACGCTTTGACGACTGTGGCCAAACCGCTCGCCTCGACACCGGCCAACGTCGCGGCGTAACTGCAGAAACGCAGAAAATCCCGCCGGGTGTAGCCCTTGGCCAGCATGGATGCGTAGATAGTTGGATTGTCTGCTGCCATGATACCTCCCTTGTTTCGGTGAGCAGGTACACACATGTACGTCGTGTCCGGAGCACGAATCAGGGTATAGCTGTTTCTGGTAGCAATTGTGAAGATATCGGTAGGTGGTAGGACTTCGTTCCGGTTGATCGTCGGCATCCGGACGGTAACAATGGCGTAACATCTCCAAAAAACATGCCGGAACAGGGTTGGGTCATCTTGTCGAACGCGTCCCATGCAGGCAGAGATGGCGGCCAGGTGGGAGAAAAAAACACGAGGGCAGAAAATCAGCCTGAAAAAATGTCGGCGGGGTGAAAAGCGCACCGTGTGTTCACGCTGTTGTGGTGGCTGCTACAGGAGCCGACGCAGCGCTGTATCGCAGTCGGAATTTCCTGAAATTAGGAATAGTAATTGAGATTATTTCTAAATTTAAGAAATGAGGATGGGCCGGGTGGTCCGGAGGTGTGTTCCATCCGTAGCTGGAACGACGCTGGAGCGTCAAGGGGCGGCGTCACACCGCAGGAGCGGTGTGACGAGAGGACGCAAATGGTCTGTGCAGCCCAGCCGCAGGAGCGGTGTGACGAGAAGGCCCGGGGCAGTGTGGTGATTTGCGGGAAAATTTTTACGCTGTCATTCCGGCCGCAGCGAAGTGCCGGAATCTCCCTGGCTTTGCTGCATTCTGTCGTCCGGAGGTGTGTTCCATCCGTAGGGAGAACGACGCTGGAGCGTCGGGGGACGGCGTCACACCGCAGGAGCGGTGTGACGAGAAGGCCTGGGCGGCTCCGGAATACTCAGAAAGATGCCAGCAGGTCATCGAGGTTATCCTGCGATTCCCGCGCGACTTTGGCGTGCAGGCTGTCTCCATGGGCATCCATGGTGACCACGACCGGAAAA
>WFTM01000458.1 GCA_015485525.1 Candidatus Zhuqueibacterota bacterium
GAGCAGGGCGAATATCGCGCTTTCAGCGCTGTCTGCACACATTTGCAGTGCACCGTGCAGTACCGTCCGGACTTCAAACACATCTGGTGTGCCTGCCACAACGGCCATTTTGACCTGGCGGGCAAAAACATCGCCGGGCCGCCACCACGCCCGCTGGAAGCTTTCCGCGTCGATATCAAGGATGAGGAAATCATCGTTTCCCGCGAACTCGGATAAGGGAGAGTTCTGCCATGCAAAAAAGCAAGCATACCCACGCCAGCACGGGCAGCGATGACAGCCGAAAATCTGCGTGCAACAGAGTTGTCGCGTGGCTCGATGCGCGTTTTCACCTGGAAGGGCTGAGAACGTTCTTCGCGCACAAACAGGTGCCCATGCACAAGCACAGTATCTGGTATTACCTCGGTGGCATCTCCCTGTTTTTTTTCGTCATTCAGGTGACGACCGGCGTGCTGCTGTTGTTTTATTACCGGCCTTCAGCCGAATCCGCCTTTGAAAGCGTGCAGTTTATCATGACCGATGTCCATTTCGGCTGGCTGATCCGGTCTGTGCACAGCTGGTCTGCCAATCTCATGGTGCTCTCCGTCTTTCTTCATCTGTTCAGCGTTTTTTTCCTGCGCGCCTATCGTGCCCCGCGCGAACTCACCTGGGTCTCAGGCGTGCTCATGCTTTTCCTGGTCATGGGCTTTGGATTCTCAGGTTATCTGCTGCCCTGGAACGAGCTGGCGTTTTTTGCCACCAAAGTGGGCACGGAGATCGTCGCAGTGGTGCCGGTTATCGGCAAGCCGCTGATGATCTTCCTGCGCGGCGGTGAGGATGTCACCGGCGCCACGCTGACGCGTTTTTTTGCCATTCATGTCGCTGTTCTGCCCATGCTGTTCATCGCGCTGCTCGGTTTCCACCTGCTGATGGTGCAGTTGCAGGGCATGAGTATCCCGCCGGGAGTTGTCAAAAAACAACGCCGTATCAAAATGATGCCCTTTTTCCCGAATTTTTTGCTGCGCGATCTGCTCGGCTGGGTCGTGGCATTGGGCTGTCTGGTGGCTATCGCCGCGCTTTTTCCATGGGAGCTGGGTGTCAAAGCCGATCCCTTTGCGCCGGCACCGGCGGGAATCCGTCCGGAATGGTACTTTGTTTTTATGTTCGAAACCCTGAAGTACATCCCGGCAAAGGTTGGCTTTATCGATGGCGAAGTCCTCGGTATCCTCGGGTTTGGGCTGGTGGCATTTCTGCTCCTCTGCGTGCCTTTTTTATATGAAAAAACAGGCGGGCGCAGCGCACGTTTATTTGCCGCTCTGGGCATCGTGGCCCTGATTTTCATGCTGGTCATGACGGCCATCTCATATCTCGGCGGGCTGGGGTGAGGGGCACCACGAAGGTCACGAAGCAAGCTGAAGGACCCTAAAAATCAGGACCAGCAGGTCCCGGCATTTTTCCGCGTCTTTCTTCGCGTCCTTTCTGCACTTCGCGGCTCAAAAAAAGTACGGATGATATGCAAACTCAGGATCGTGTCATAATTTTTGGTGCATCGGTCAGGTAAGGTGGCAGGCTTTCCAGTGCGCGCCTAGCGCCCATCGTTATTTTTGAAAAACGGGAAAATTAAAGTGTCGATAAGCCGAAGTTATTCAGGCTAAACGTGTGACAAAGGATGGCAGCCATGGCAGTGACACAATCAGACATGAAAAAAGAACTGCAGGAAATCCGGCGGACACTGGCTGCATTTGAAACCCGCCTGGAGAAGATCGAACATGCCCTGCAGCTCGACAGCAGTACAGAAGAAGACCGGGATGAGCAACAGGAAGCAGTATCTGATCAGCCGCATACCCTTGTGCCGGATGGCGAAGGCGGGCTGGAAGCCAAAATAGGCGTGTACGGCCTGGCCTGGGTGGGCAGTGTTGTCATGCTGCTCGGCATCGCTTATCTGATGATCTATGCCTACAACACCGGCCACAGTTGGCTATCGACCTGCATCGGTTATGCAGCCGCAGCCGGATTTTTCATCTTGTCCGGCAGATGGCAGGCGACGTTGCCGCATCTGGCTTCTCTGCTCGTGGTTGCCAGCTATTTTCTGCTGTTTTACACCACGCTGCGGCTGCACTTTTTCACAGCCGAACCGCTGATAGGGGGCAGGACGGTGGCGATCGTGTTGCTGCTCTCCGTGTTGGCCGTTGAGCTCTTCGGTGCCGCCCGCCGGCAGTCGGAACGGTTGGCAGGCGTAGGGTTGCTGCTCGGTTTTGCAGCCGCCGTCATTTTTGATATGACACATCTGACGTTGTCGCTGTTCGTGCTTTTGAGTGCTGTCTCGGTCTGGTTCGCGATGGCCTGCGGCTGGAAACGGCAACTCTATCTGGTTCTGTTTCTCGCGTATCTGCTGCATCTGCTCTGGCTGCTCAACAACCCTCTCGTTGGCAATCCTGTCGGAGCTGTAGCCGAACATCAGAATAATCTCTATTACCTGTTTGGATATGCGGTGCTGTTCTCCCTGCCCACGCTGCACCGTGCGGCTCATGAAAAAAGCCCGGGCATGGTCACGTCTCTTGTTTTGCTCAATGGTTCCGGTTTTGCCTTCACCGGTTTACTTGTGGTGCTGACATTTTTCCAGCATGATTTTGCCGGCATCGCACTCAGCGCTGCCGCGGTGTTTCTGGTTTTTTCCCTGTTACAATGGCGGCTCGTGCACCAGCCTCTGGTGCCTTCGATCAGCGCCTGTTTTGGATTTTTATTTCTCTCTGCAGCCGTATTCAGCTATGCGGAAGTACCGGCAGCCTACTTCTGGCTTGCCCTGCAAAGCCTGCTCGTCGTCTCCATGGCCTTGTGGTTCCGCTCACGCCTGATCGTTGTGGTCAATACGTTTATCTACCTCATCCTCCTGCTGGCGTATTGGCTCGCCAGCGAATCAGCCAACTGGGTGACCCTTACTTTTGCTGTCACAGCTCTTGCCAGTGCGCGTATCATGAACTGGAAAAAAGAACGGCTGACTTTGCAGACCGATTTGCTGCGCAATCTCTATCTGCTGGCGGCGTTTTTCACGGTGCTGTCCGGCCTGTATCACAGCGTACCGCAGCAGTATGTCACGCTGTCGTGGACATTGGCCGCTGCAGCATATTTTGGTATCAGCCTGTTGCTGAACAATATCAAATATCGTTGGATGGCGCTGCTCACGCTTCTTGCCGCTGTCCTGTATCTGTTTTTCGTCGATCTGGCCCGGCTGGAAGCGGGTTACCGTGTCATCGCTGTTATGGCTCTCGGCCTGGTGCTGCTGGCCGGATCGTTATTTTATGCCAAATTTCGCCACAGGCTCAAATTTTAACCGCAGAAATACAGTCGGGAATCGTGCTATGAGATGCAGTATGATCTGCATACCGTCCCGTGGGCAGGTGCCGGATGGTCATTGTGATAACCCGGAGGACTTTTTCCATGCCAATCCTCAAGCATGCTCTGGCGTTCAGTCTGGTGCTGTTTTTTCTGCAGCAGACGCTTTTCGCTCAGGAGGAAGAAAAACAGCCTCGTGATAGCTGTGTCTGGTGTCACCTTGAAAACGAAGAAGAACCGGAAGAGCCTGCGCACGCCATGCAAGAGGACATTCACGCAGAAAATGGCCTCTCCTGTGTGGATTGCCACGGCGGCGATGCGGGCCTGGGTTTTGATGAGGATGAGGAAGCGGCTATGGACCCGGCCAAAGGATACATCGGCGCGCCGGAGAAAAAGGATATCCCCCGCTTCTGCGCCCGTTGCCACAGCGATCCTGGCTACATGCGCCGCTTCAATCCGCGTGTGGCTACGGACCAGTATGATCGCTACAAGACCAGCGTACACGGCCAGCTGCTCCTCCGCGGTGATGAAAAAGTCGCTGCCTGCACCGATTGCCACGGCGCGCACGGTGTTCTGTCCTTCAAAGATCCGCGCTCACCCGTCTATGCGCTGAACATCCCGGCCACCTGCGGGAAATGTCATGCAGACCGAGAATACATGGCTGGCTATCGGGTGGCAAAAGATGTTGTCGAGGAGTACAAAAAGGGGGTGCACGGCATCACATTGCTGGAAAAAGGTGACCAGGCAGCGCCGGCCTGCAACGACTGTCATGGCAACCACGGCGCTGTGCCGCCCGGCATCCCGGCGATCGGCTTTGTCTGCGGTCAGTGCCATCTCAACAACAGCGAGCTCTTTGCCGAAAGTCCGCATAAGCAGGCTTTTGCTGAGGAAGAACTGCCGGAATGTGAAACCTGTCACGACAATCACGCTATCGAGCATCCGACAGATGCCATGCTCGGCACTGGTGAGGAAAGTATCTGCATGGACTGCCACGAGGAGGGCAGCGACGGCTATCGCATCGCTGAGGTTCTGTACGCCAAAATCGACTCTCTCAAGCTGCGGCTTTCAGCAGCGGACAGCCTGCTGCAGGTGGCCAGGAAGGCCGGCATGGAGGTGAGCGAACCCCTGTATCAGCTCAACGAAGCCAACCAGTTCCTGATTCAGGGGCGTACGATGATTCACTCGCTTTCAGAAGGAAAGGTTGATTCCCTGACCGCGCGGGGTATCGGCCTTGCGATAGAGGCATACGAGCAGGGCCTGCAGGCGATCGATGAGCTGCAGTTCCGGCGCAAGGGGCTGGCAGTATCGCTGGTCTTCATTCTGCTGCTCGCCCTTGGCCTGTACCTCAAAATCCGCGAGATCGACAGCCGCACCGTATTCCGGGAGGAGGAGGTCAGGGTGTGAACGATGGCGCTTTTCTCATATCGCAGCTCTCGACCAGTATGTCACCCACCGTTTTTCTCTGTCACTATTGCATACCACCGCCCGACATAACGATCCGTTTCGTTCTGGCCGGCCTCGCCGGTTGCCTTTTTGCTGGTGCGTCGTCGGGGAAACCCTCACTGCCCGGCGGCGAGGCGGGCGCGGCTTGCTGCGATGATCTGTTTTGCCCGCTCGCGGACCTCGTTGCCTCGTTTACGCACTATTTTGCTCACTTTGGTCCGGATCGC
>WFTM01000459.1 GCA_015485525.1 Candidatus Zhuqueibacterota bacterium
TGCCCACCAGGGCACCGACAGTCTGCACCATGGCGAAAATTTCCTGCACCGAGCGCTGGTTGAAAATCAACACCTGCTTGCCGTGGCGGATGAGTTCAGCCGCGATGTCTGCCTGCAGATCGGAAAAGCCGAGAATGAGGTCCGGCTCGAGCGCGAGAATTTTGTCGATTTTTGCCGAAGTAAATGCGGAAACTTTCGGCTTCTCGTTGCGGGCCCGGGCAGGGCGGACGGTGAAGCCGGAAATGCCCACGATCCGGTCCTGCTCCCCGAGCAGGTAGAGCAGTTCGGTCGTCTCCTCTGTCAGGCAGATGATGCGTTTGGGGAGGAAGTCTGCTGCTGCCATATTTTCCCTGAATAATTATCGTGCGTTGGGGGTAAGAGAAAACCTTTCCGGCCCAATGCTGTGCTGCCAGATCAGAGTTTGCTGTAACAAGGGAGTGCGCCTGGAAGCAGCCGGGAAGGTGTGCCGGCCAAGATACGCCAGTACGCGGCAAAAAGCAAGAACTCGGAAACGGAGGGTGATGTGGTGGAAAAATAACAGAGGTCAGGAGGAGTGACCTTCAGAAAGTGGAATAACACAATCTCATCTTTTCGGGTATATGCGAGTGTCTGGGGGATTCCGGCCTTCCCCAGCGGGGAAACCGGAGTGAGGTGCTGGCACGTGTTGTGCCCGGGCAGACCGATTGAAATAGTGCAGCCATGCTGAGTGAAGTGGATAGCCAGAGTCAAGCCGGCTCAGCGCTCGTGTTCAAAGGAGATCAGAACGCCGTTGCCTTTTTTATTGAAGATGACTTTGTCGGAGAGTTCCTGTACCAGGCGCAGGCCAAAACCGCCCGGCCGTTTGCCGGCCTCGACGCGTTTTGCCGTCAGGCTGTCGAAGTCGAGGGAGGTCAGTTCAGCGAGGGTTTCTTCAACATCAAAACCTTCGCCCCCATCTTCGATTTTGATGATCGTACGTTTCATCGCAAAGAGCATCGACAGGCGTATGAATTGCCTGCTCTGGGTGATGCCCCACTCCAGAGCATTGGCAAAAAGCTCATCCACCACGGTGCCGATGTTTGGAATCATTTCCGGGACAGGGCAGTTATTGCGCAGCAGCCGGATGAAAAACGGGCGCAGGCGGCCGATGCTGTCGAGGGTTGCCGGTATGGTCATGCTGTACCAGCCGCGCCGTGCCTCGATGATTTTTGCAGCCAGCTCCGGTCTGCGTGTCTCTTCCAAAATGGCAAGCATAACCTGGATGTCGATGGCATCGGCATCGTTGTCGAGAAAATAGTCAAAACCGGCATCGATAAGGCTGATCAGCACATTGTCCGGGATCGTGTTGCTGCACACACAGATGTTCGTATCAGGGAACTGGTGGCGGATGGCCAGCAGCGCCGGCAGTCCCCGGCCTTCTGAATCCAGCTCACAGATGAGAAGCCGGAGGGGTGCGCCTGCAGGCAGCCGCAGGGCGTCCTCTTCTGTCGTTCCCCTGAAAAAATCGATTCCCTGTTCGTGCAGGGAAGTCAGCAAAGTCGCTTCCAGCCGCACGTCTTGCACGCTCAGGCAGGTGTCCTGTGTTTTAGTCTGCATCATGAAATAAGCTCAAAATTGCGATGTCGTCAGCGGAGTGCTGATAGTTTCCTGTCTCCAGAACAGCCTGGTAGAGGTGCTCCGGAGAAAATCCCCCGCCGCTTTGTCTTGTTAGTTGTTCGATAATCGTCAGCAGGATGTTTTCTTCATCACTGACGCTGTAGAGATAATCCGGCAGACCATCGGAAAAGATGATGAGGCCACATCCCGGCTTGAGCTCGTAGCTGCCGACAACAGGTTCTATAGTCTCTTCGATGCCGACGATGCCATAGGTCAGGTCCCTGTCCAGCTCCGAAGCGGTGCCCTGTTCGACGATGACAGGGCTGGGATGCCCGGCGAGAACGAACTTTATCGTGGCTGTTGAGCTGTCCAGTATGCCGAGAAAAAGGGTGATGTACATTTCCTCAGGAGAATGTTCGTACAGATAGCTGTTGAGCTGCTTGAGAAAATCGCCGGGGTCGGTATCGTGTTTTAATCGCGAACGAATCCAGGCGTGGATCATGCCGGTCATGAAAGCAGAGCCAACGCCGTGGCCGGAGACGTCGGCAAGCAGAAAGCCGAATTTGTTCTCGCCGAGGTCGATGATGTCGAGAATATCACCGCCGACCATGTCCGAAGGTTCCATGAGGAAATTGAGCTGGAATCCCGGTATGGCCGGAATGTTTTCCGGCAACAGGTGGCGCTGGACATTCCGGGCCGTGGTGATCTCCTCATCGGTGACTGCCTGCTGCTCCTGTAGCTGTGCCAGCAGAACAGCGAGCTCCTCATTCTGCGCTTTGATGGCGTCCTGCATGCTTTTCATCTTGACGGCAGCGCCGATTCGCAACACCAGCTCTTCGGCGCTCACGGGCTTGTTGAGATACTCGTTGCAGCCGGCGCTCAGTCCTTTGATGCGTGACTGCTGATCTTCAATTGCCGTGGTGATGATGAAAAAAATATCACGTGTTGCTTCATTCTCACGGATTTTTTTGCAGAATTCGAATCCGTCCATGCGCGGCATCATCACGTCGCTGATGATCACGGTTGGCTGATGAACCATCGCCATCTCAAGGCCTTGTACGCCGTTTTCCGCTTCGAGAACTTCGAACCCCTGTTCGAGCAAACGGTCTGTAATCACCATTCTGATCAGCCTGGAATCATCGACGACCAGAACGCGGTTATTTGAAGGGGTAGTCATATTTTTTAAAATTTCAGTTCGTTATTTCCAAAATGCAAAAACACGATGAGAAGCATTAGAGTTGATTCGTTACGGTTTTTTGTAGCATAAAAATCCATCGATATTTTCGAGCTCAAACGCGGCTGTAATGTGACCGATCGACTCGGATTCACCCAGAAACAGGTAGCCGCCCGGCACAAGCGCGTCGTAGATTCCCCCGACGACTTTTTTTTGTGCAGGTGCGCTGAAGTAGGGCAAAACACCACGGCAGAAAACGAAATCGAACTGCCGCTGTTCCCGCAGCGCAAAACGATCGACAAGATTGAGTTGCTTGAATGTCACCATTTTGCGGATCTGTTCTGCTATCTGCCAGCCGCCGTCTGTTTCCGCGAAGTATTTCTCCCGATAACCCTCGGGCAGCTTGCTCAGAGAGTGCTCGCTGTACACCCCGGTTTCGGCTCTCTGCAAAGCGCTGCGGTCGATATCAGTCGCAACGATAGTCACCTGCCAGGTATCGATGTCTTCGATCGACTCCCGTAAGAGCATTGCCAGAGTGTATGGCTCTTCTCCGCCTGCGCAGGCAGCATCCCAGATGCGCAATTTTTTTTTATCGGGCTCCCGCCGGGGTGTGATGATGGCAGGCAGGACCAACTCAGCAAAACCGCGCAACTGGGCCCTGTTTTTGAAAAAATAATTCTCTGCAGAGAGCAGCCCTTCGACAAAACAGAACACTTCTGTCTTGTCCGCGCTCAGATAAAGCAGGTGATAGTATTCTTCGAAGCTACGAATTCCAAGCCTGGTCATACGTTCGGCAACGCGGGTGGCCAGCTTTTCGTCCCACTCGCCGGAGAGTAACAGCCCGGCCGTTTGGTGCAACAAATCTTTGAGTTGATCGAGTTCGCTTTTTTTCAAGGGTAAATTCACCGTGACAGTCATCTGCGTTCTCTTTATTCATGCTCGAGGCGTTTCATGGCGAGCTGGTAAAAATGCCGTGCTTCATCTGCGAGTTCTTCAGGAGCGATGTTGTTCAGTGCCCTGCGTGCCGCATCTCCGCCGATGCGGAAAATAGCATCGACGACATTGCATTGCAGCCATTCACCACCTTGCAGAGTATCCAGCAGAGGGGTAATCGTCTTCGGATTTGCGATGTTCCCGAGGGCTTCCGCAGCGGCGCTGGCTACATTGGGATTCGGATCACGCAGACAGACGAGAATCGGATCGAGGTTGTCGATGGCGTGCTCCCGCCCGATTTTGCCGAGAATATCGACGGCAAACTTGCGGATATCTGCCGATGGCGAGCTGCAGAGCTGCAGGAGATCGTCGAGACACTCACGCCCGGTCTGCACCAGTATCTCCATGGCAAGATTGCGCAGAGCCGTATGTTCGGAATAGAGCAGAGGGATGACAGCCTTGCCTGTCTCTGCGCCGCCAATAGCGATCAAGGCATCTGCCGCCGCCTCCCTGACACTGACTTCAGGGTCGCTCAGGCAGGATAACAAGTGAGGAATAGCCCGGGGATCGCCTGCATCTCCGAGGTCTTCAGCAGCGTACCGGCGCCGGGTGGCATCGCTGTTTTTCAGTTCATCAAACATGCTTTCAAGGCTCATGACGACACCTCTGCTCCTTCTCTGAGAAGGATTTTCTTGGCCATTTCAACGTCGATATAGAGGTGGATACTCTTGCTTAAGCCGGTTATTTTTATAGCCTTTTCGATATGGGGAAAAGCCCCGGCGATTGCAACAGTGCCTTGTACTGTTTGCAGCTTTTTGGCAAGAACCACCAGATTGCCATAGACGATACTCGGGCATTGCCGCACTTTGGAAAAATCCAGAATGATATGCCTGGCACCGTTGGCGACCTCTTCCTTGCACAAATCGCGCAACTTGTTGATGACGATACGTTTGCCGGTACTGATTTCCGGACTCACATTGATCAACGTAACAGTATCATTCAGTTTTTCAGCAATATGCACCATCTTCTGTTCCTCAATAAAAGTATATGCTGTTCATGTTCTGAGCCGCTGGATAAAATCACCGACTACGGTTCGTTTTCTCAAGCATCCCTCAAAAGTGACCAGGTCCAGGTCACATCAACCCCTCCTGTCATTTGGCCGAACGACCACCAGGGATGTCTGCCCATGGACAATAGTAAAACCTGAGTCTGGCGTCATGCCCTGGCTCCGGACTGGCAGTGATCATCCGGCGAAGAGCTGCATCTGTACGTATTTATCCCACGTCGCTGCGTCTTCATATGGATGGTATATCGAACGATATCAGGAATTTATTACGCGAATAGCTTGAAAAATTCATAAACTTCTGATAAAATGGCGGTAATTATTATATTATCATAATATTATATAGGGCTCTTTCCGGGTATCCAGTTCACTCAGCAAACCGGGCTCGGCTCAGATACCGGCATGTGTCATTCCGGCCAAGCGAAGCGCCGTGCCGGAATCTCATCTTTTCCGGCACGTGCCTGAGTCAGGGAGATTCCGGTCTTCCCCTGCGGGGAAACCGGAATGACAGATCTGGTGCAGGCATGTGCTGTGCTCTGGCGATTGGCTGCAAA
>WFTM01000460.1 GCA_015485525.1 Candidatus Zhuqueibacterota bacterium
GCTGCGAGGACGATACGCAGGCTGTTGACCGCATCCTCGAGGTGGTCGCGCAGGTCCAGGTCATCACGGATGGCACGCAGGAAAAATTGCTGCTCTCGGTTGCACAGGTCCTGATGGCCCGGCTCGTCCTGCATATCGATCACCTCGTCTCTGTGCATAAAATCGCCGGCAGCGTTCAAATCCGCGTGATGCACGCGCAGGGCACTGGTGCGCGTATGTGAATCGATATCAGCAGAGTCTGTTCCCGCGCCTGTGCCCGGCTCGATAATACTGACGCTGCCCTTTGGCCCGATGACATCTTTGACAAAATAAGCGGTTTCGCTCATCATCGGGCCCCAGCCGGCCTCATACCAGCCTACCGACCCATCAGCAAAAACCACCTGCAGTTGGCCGTAGTTGTACATGCTCTCAGCGATTTCCCCACTGAGACGGGCACCAATGGCCTGCACCCGTACCGGTTTGCTGCGGGTCATTTGGCACATGACATCGACGTAGTGTACGCCGCAATCGACGATGGGCGACATGCTCTGCATGAGCTGTTTGTGCGTCTGCCATTCGCCTGCCCGGCTCTGCTGGTTGAGATTCATGCGCATCACCAGAGGCTTGCCCAGGGTGCGCGCCAGTTGGATGAAACGCTCCCACGCCGGATGGTGGCGCAGGATGTAGCCGACAACGAGTTTGCGGTTTTTCTCCCCGGCCAGAGCGACCAGCTCCTCAGCCTCAGCAACGGTTTCGGCCAGCGGTTTTTCCGCGAAAACGTGCAAGCCATGCAGCAGCGCCTGTTTGATCAGTCTGTAATGGCTGTCTGGCCAGGTGCACACGGCCACGGCCTCGGCAGGAACAGTATCGAGAGCAGCATCAAAACTGTCGAATTCTGCGACTCCGCCCAGTTCGCGGGCCAGGGGCGAGCGCCGGGTACTGCCCGGCGCCACCAGCGCAGCCAGCTCAAAACCGGGCAGGGCATGATAAGCGCGTGCGTGCGAGGCGCCCATGTTGCCGCATCCGAGTACGATCACCCGCACCGTGGTTTCGTTCGCTGCCATCGCTCAACTCCCCATCAGTTCGGGTTCCCAGCCGGGTCGCCAGACATCTGTGAGGTAACGGTTGGCCTCAGGCATGTTGGTAAACTCACCTTTTTCACCATCATAATGCAGCCTGCGGTTTTTACTCTGCAGCCGGATCGCCACATTGCCGAGCAGCATGGTTTCTGTCAGCCGGGCGGAGTAGTCGAAATCCGTGGTGGATTTTCCCCCTTTTTTAATCGCTTCGATCCATTCCGCGTGAATGCCGGGCGAACGCGGCAGGGTTTTCCGCGGGCGTTTGTAGCTGCGCATGAGTTTCTCCGGCACCAGTCGCGGATTGCTGGCGTAGGTGCTGCACATCAGCATGCCCTCATCCCCGACAAAGAGCACGCCTCCGCCCCAGTCACCCATGCGCCGGCCTTCTTCCATCAATTCCGGTCGTTTCGGCATGATGCCGCCGTCGTACCAGGTCAGCTTGACCGGTGGCTGGCTGCCCCGCGCCGGAAACTCATAGTGGACGGTCGAAGCGACCGGATAGGCTTCTTCAGTAAAGGGTGTCGAGCTGGCGTGGATCGCCGTTGGATAACGCAAATTGAGAGCCCAATAGGGCTGGTCGAAGAGATGCGCGCCCATGTCGCCGAGAGCGCCGGAACCAAAGGCCCACCAGCCACGCCAGCTGAAAGGCACGTAAGCCGGATGGTACGGGCGGTAGGCAGCCGGGCCGAGCCAGAGATTCCAGTCGAGCTCTTCAGGCACAGGTGGTGTGCCCGATGGCCGGGGGATACCCTGCGGCCAGATCGGCCGGTTGGTCCATACATGCACCTCGCGTACCGCCCCAATGGCGCCGTCTGCAATCCATTCGTTGATCAGTCGGGCGCCTTCGCTGGCGTGACCCTGGTTGCCCATCTGGGTGACCAGATTGCGTTCGCGCGCGGTGCGCATCAGCAAACGTGCTTCAGCCACGGTGCGGGTGAGGGGTTTCTGCACAAAAACATGCTTGTCCAGTTTCATCGCTTCCATGGCGATGACAGCATGGCTGTGGTCCGGCACACTCACGGTCACGGCATCGATGCTGTCGCTGTTTTCCTGCAGCATCTCGCGGAAATCACGGTATTTTTTGGTTTGTTTCAGGCGTCTGCCATAAGCCGGATCGCGTTTCATCGCTGCGGCCAGGGTCGCAGCCATCTGCCGGTCATCGACGTCGCACAGGGCGATGATGTTCTCCGTACTCACTGCTGCGATGTCCGACCGGCCCTTGCCGCCAACACCGACGCAGGCGATATTCAGCTTGTCGCTGGGTGCAACATAACCCGGCCCGCCGAGCACAGCACGCGGTACGATGAAAAACGCTGCCGCTCCGCTCCCCGCTGTGGCGATGAATCGCCGTCTGGTCATGTTTCTTTCGCTGGATTGCTTCTGTGCTGATTTCATGGTGTGATCCTGCTATTTAGAATTGTCTCTCGCAGCATCCGCTTCACCGGTGCTGCGCTGTTCCTGCGTTCCTGCGCCTGTCGATGTCCGCTACTCCCCCGCCGCAGGAGCGGCTAAAACTGCGTTCCACCGCAGGAGCGGTGGAACGAGAGCAGAGGGAGAGGTACGTCTCTCGCAGCACCGCTCCTGCGGTGCTGCGCTCTCTCCGGCGCTCCAGCGCCCATGGCTACTTCTGTAGATGTCCACGATTACCCTTGCCGCTGGAGCGGTGGAACGAGATAAGACCCTTACCCTTGCCTACCCAGCCGTTCGAGCAGGCGTTTTGTTGCCAGAATACCCTCGTATTCGCTCAGACCGCTGCCCTCGTACTCGATGCCGATATAGCCGTGGTAGCCGGCGTCGAGCACGATTCTGAGCATGCGATCATAATCGAAGCGCAGGTGATTGCCCTGTTCATCGAAATCATAGGACTTGGCGCTTACGGCCCTGGCAAAGGGCATCAGCTCGGTCAGGCCCTGGTAATAATCGTACCACTCGCCCTCGCGGATGCGAAAATTGCCAAAATCCGGCAATGTGCCGATACGTTCATGCCCGACCATCTGCATGACACCGGCCAGCCAGGCGCCGTTGCTGGATAAGCCGCCATGGTTTTCCACCAGCACATCGATGGCATAGCCATCGGCGAATTCGCACAACCGGCGCAGGCCGTCGGCAGCCAGGCGCATTTGCTCCTCATAGCTGCCCTCACTCGCAGCGTTGACGCGGATGGAATGGCAGCCGAGAAATTTGGCCGCTGTCACCCATTTGTAATGATTCTCCACGCTCTGCCGGCGCTTCACCGGGTCCGGGTCACCGATGCGCCCCTCGCGGTCACACATGATCAGCAGACTGCGCACGCCCTCATCCTCCGCGCGGGTTTTCATCTCGCGCAGATAATTGGCATCCTCGGCGCGATCGAAGAAAAAACCGTTGACATACTCGACCGCATCGATACCGAACTGCCGCGCAGCAGTGCGGGCAAAATCGAGATGATCGAGCTTCCCCTGGCGCAGGGTGCGGTGCAACGACCACTCGGCGAGAGATATTTTGAACGGCATGCCTGCCCTTTCGCTGTTGGGAAACATAGCGCATCCGCTCAGCCACGGCATGGCCGCAACACAGCCGGTGATGCGCAAAAAATCACGTCTGTTCATGTTCGTGCCTGTTTTGAATTTCATCATACAGGGTGTCCAGCTCTTCTTTCAGAGCAGCTTCGGTTTCCGGTTCGCTGGCTGCATGGCCTGCGCAGGTAAAACGCAGGCGCGAGCCAGCGATTTTTCTGTGCAGCTCCCAGGCGTAAACCGGCGGGCAGATCATGTCGTAGCGGCCGTGTACGATGGAAACCGGAAACTGCGACAGAGCCTCGGCGTGGTCATAAATGTAATTATCCGGCAGGAAAAAATTGTTTTTCACATACCATGCTTCCATGGGGGCCAGAGAACGGTAGGAGTAGTTGTGCAGAAGTGCATCGATTTCGTTTTCCTGCAAGGGTTCCTGTTTGAAAATGGAGAACTCGTAAAAAGCCCATTCGTAGGAATATTTTTCGCGCACAGCCTCATCGCGCGACTGCATCATGCGGTAATAGTAACGCGCCGGGTGCAGGCGATTCTTTTGCGGAACATGGCTGAGGAAGCGCTCCCAGGCATCAGGAAAGAAGGTGCGCACACCGCCGTTGATGTAATATTTGGTGCTCTCGATGTGGCCGGGAAAGATGCCGCGCAGGAGCAATCCACTGACCCGTTCCGGATAGCGGATCGCATATACCAGGGCCAGGGTGGACCCCCAGGAACCACCGAAAAGCAGCACACGCTCCATGCCGAAGCGTTCGAGCAGAAGGTTGATGTCGCGGATGAGATCGCCGGTGGTGTTGTTTTTCAGGCTGGCAAAAGGGCGGCTGCGGCCGGCACCGCGCTGGTCGAAAAAGAGCACGTGGTGTTTATCCGGATCGAAGAAAATCTTGTCCTTCTCGGTAAAGCCTGCTCCGGGGCCTCCGTGCAGGTAGAGAATCGGCAGCCCATCCGGCGCGCCAAAGAGCTCATAGTAAAGTTCATGCCCGCCAGGGACCGGCACATGCCCTGAAGTTTTCATCAGCACTCTCCCAGCAATTTCTCGGCTCCGTATTCCCGGCTTCCCATTCGCGAAGCAGTATTCCATGGATAATGCGGGGTGGTTTTGCAGCGAAGGCAGCTCCGGTTTTCTCCGGTCGCGCGGAAACCGGTGTGGGGTTCTGCCAGCGCAGATGAGCGCAGGATAATAAACTTTCCAGGTTCATGCAACGAACAAATGCCGAACGTTATCAGGGAGTGTGCTCAGTCTGAAGCGCGATGAATTTCTCTCTTCCTCTCCCTCTCGTCACACCGCTCCAGCGGCAGTGCACAAGCGCGGCGAGAAACCGCCTGCCCCCCGATTGAAGACGAGCCGGAAAAGCAATGCTTACTGATCGAATGCAACAGCGCACCCTACAGCGGAATGCGGAAAAAAGAGTCCTGAGACAGCGAGGCAGGCGTGTCTGGGGCGAATTTTTCAAGATAGAGGGGATTTTCGAGCAGATGACAGGTGATCGGTCCCTGTTCGCGGCGGATGAGAAATTTCAACTCGTCGATGTTATCGGACCAGCAATAGCCGTTGAAAAAACCGGCGCCGCGGAACTGGGTTTTGTACAGCGCATTACGCGAGTAGCAACTGCCGAGGTAAGCATAGCGTATGCCCATGTCTGCAAACAACGCCACGGCCGAGGTCATCATGTACATGCCGAGGTTGCGCGGATAATAGCGCAGATCATAAAAGCCATAGTAATAATAGGCCAGTTCCTTCTCCTCCATGTACAACGTCACGATGCCGATTTCTTCACCGGTTTCCGTGTCTTCGAAGACGAGCACGTGCGTCGTGATCGGGGAGTTGAACAGGCTGTCCAGCCGTTCGATGCTCATCACATCGGGCCCGAAGCGGGTATCCGCATATTTTTTACAAAAGTCACGGCGGGCCGAGGTATAGGCAAATTTATTGCGCGCAACCAGAGTGCAGGTAATGCCCTTCCCCTTGCGCAGGATGCGCCGGTTTTCTGATGATGGCGAGAAATGTGCCAGGCGGATGCGCACATGGCGGCAGAGGTAATAGCGCTCGAAAGTACGCGAAGCGGGCAGGAAACCGCGGGCAAAAAACTGCGCTGGTTTTTCGCCTGCTTCCGGGAAGGCCCAGACAGCATAGGGGAAAATATAGTTGTTGTAGTCAGATTTATACTCGGAAAAGAGCAGTTTCATGATGTTTGGGGAGCAGGGTTCCGGGAAGTATGACCTTGCGAAGATGTGCGGTCTTCGCAAGGTGGCTGATCGCTCAGGTCAATTCTTCCATGATCTCATCGAGAGCAGCGGGTTCGGGGCGCAGCCGGTCTTCGGGGAGATGCGCCAGCGATTCATCCGGCAGGTGCAGCAGATCGAAGAGATTTTTTTCATCTGTATCCACGAAAAAAATGCCGGTGAGCAGCTCGCCGCGCTTCTTGCCTTCCATGAGATACTTCAGTGCCTTCTGGCGGTCGTCCGGGCGATAGTCCTCAGGCATTTTGCTCAACAACACGCGTGAGCCGTCGTGCAGCGTCACCTCGATGGTCGTCCCCGGATCATATTCGACGGTGATGTCATCGAAATATGGCACAAACTGCACTTCGTCAAAATACTCCTCATGCTCCTGCACATAGGAATAACTGCGCGTCGAGCCCTCGTGGTCGTTGAAGGTAACACAGGGAGAGATGACGTCGATCATCGCCGTTCCCTTGTGGGCGATCGCAGCTTTGAGAATGGCAGAGAGCTGTTTGCGATCACCGGAAAAACTGCGGGCGACAAAGGTCGCACCCAGCTCGATAGCCAGGCTGCAGGTGTCGATGGGCGGGTACTCATTGACGATACCGGTTTTCAATTTTGAGCCGATGTCTGCGGTGGCGGAAAACTGGCCTTTGGTGAGGCCATAGACACCGTTGTCCTCGATGATGTAGATCAGCGGCACATTGCGGCGCATCAGGTGTACGAACTGGCCGATGCCGATCGAGGCGGTGTCGCCGTCGCCGCTGACGCCGATGCCGATGAGATTGTGCTGCGCCATGAGCGCACCTGTGGCGATGGACGGCATGCGGCCGTGCACGCTGTTGAAGCCGTGCGAGGCATTGAGAAAATAGGCTGGCGATTTGCTCGAACAGCCGATCCCGGACAGCTTGATCACCTGGTAGGGATCGATGTTCATTTCAAAAAATGCCTGCACGATGCGTTCAGAGATGGCGTTGTGCCCGCACCCGGCACACAGAGTGGATTTGCCACCTTTGTACAGGGTCAGCTCGACGCCGAGGCGATTGGTTTTGGCCGGCCGGGCAGGTTTGCTCTTCGGGGTTTCCATAATCTATTCCTGTTCCATGTGTTCGAGTTTTCTGGTGAGGGTGTCTGCTGAAACCGGCAGCCCGTCGTAAACCGTCAGGCTGCGCAGGCGGGCGATGACTTCTGCAGGATATTCCATGCGCATCAGCGCCAGCATCTGGCCATCGCGGTTCTGCTCGATGACATAAACGCGCTCATGCCGGGCGATGAATGCCTTTACTTCGTCGCTGAACGGATAAGCACGCAGACGCAGATAACTCGTGGGTGTGCCTTTGGCGCGCAGACGATCGCGCATTTCCTGCACAGCCCAGTGCGTCGTCCCGTAGGCGATGATGCCGATCTGTGCGTTCTCATCCTCTTCGATGACCGGTGCCGGAACTGCTGTGCGCGCGGTTTCCAGCTTTTTGGCCAGGCGCTGCATGATCACCGAGTACTCCTCGGGGTCTTCTGTGTAGTGCGCGTAAATATTATGTCCTGAGCCACGGGTGAAGTACGGTGCCTTCGGGTGCTTTGTCCCGGGCAGGGTACGGTAGGGAATGCCGTCACCATCCTCGTCTTTGTAACGGCCGAAATCTTCGAACTTCTCCAGCTCCTCCGCGCTGAGCACTTTGCCGCGGTTGAGGGGCTTGTCAGGATAGGAAAATTTATCTGCCATCCAGTTGTTCATGCCGAGATCGAGATCACTCATGACGAAAACCGGTGTCTGGAACTGTTCAGCGAGATCGAAAGCATCCCCGGCCATCTCGAAAACTTCCTCGGGTGATGAGGGCAGGAGGAGAATATGTCGCGTGTCGCCGTGGGACAGGGTGGCGCAGGCGAGAATATCGCCCTGCTGCGTGCGCGTGGGCATGCCGGTGGAAGGCCCGACACGCTGGACGTCAAACAGCACGGCAGGGACTTCCGCAAAATACGCCAGGCCGATAAATTCGGTCATCAGCGAGATACCCGGGCCGGAAGTCGCGGTCATGGCGCGTGCGCCGGCCCATCCTGCTCCGATCACCATGCCGATGGCAGCCAGCTCGTCCTCTGCCTGCAGGATGGCATAGGTCGATTTGCCGGTTTTCGCGTCCACGCGGTATTTTTGCATGTAGTGCATCAGTTTTTCCACCACCGAGGTCGATGGCGTGATCGGATACCATGTGACCACTGAGACACCGGCGAACATGCTGCCAAGGGCGCCGGCGCTGTTGCCGTCGATGATGATCTTGCCGGCCGTCTTGTCCATGCGCTCGAGCGTAAAAGTCTTCTGCTGCTGGAAGTTTTCCTGTGCGTAGTCAAAACCGACTTTGGCCGCGTTCATGTTCAGCTCCACGGCCTTGAGCTTGCCTTTGAACTGTTTATGCAGTGCTTTCTCCACTTCCTGCATATCGATCCCCAGCAGCTGCGCCAGCACACCGACGTAGATGATGTTGCTGACCATCTTGCGCAATTTTGCCACAGGGACGATCGGCGTCACCAGCTTTTTAAATGGCACAGGGTAGAAGGTGAGGTCATCGCGCAGGGTGTCGAGCTTGAGGGGCTCGTCATAGATCACCAGCCCGCCGGGGCGCACAGCTTGCACATCCTCGTGCGCTGTTTCTGCATTGACTGCCACGAGAATGTCGATGTTTTCGCTGCGGGCGATATAGCCGTCTTTGTTGACGCGAATGGTAAACCACGTTGGCATGCCCTGTATGTTGGAAGGGAAAAGGTTTTTGCCGCTTACCGGGATGCCCATATAGAAGATGGCACGCAGCAGCGTATTGTTGGCACTCTGGCTGCCCGAGCCATTGACTGTGGCGACGTGAATGGTGAAATCGTTGGTATGCTGGCCGGAACCGGTTTGTTTGTGTTCAGTTCCGGTGGAAGCCTGGGGTTCTTGCACAGGTTGTCGAGCCTCCTGTCATTTTTGCCTCCTGCTTTCTCTGTAGCGCTGCGTGCAGGAAAAGCAGGGAAATTGAAGATTTTATGTGATGAAATGCCAGTCTTTTGTCGAACCTGAAAAATTCAGGAATCTCGCTCATGGCAGGTTCAATCCGCATTATTCATGCACTGGCGCATCGCTCAGGGGAAAGCGAGATAAATGCTGCGCCGGATGAAATTATCGGTTATCCTGCTTCCAATATTCGAAACGCCCGGTCATGAATAAATCGGGATAATATAATAATTATCTGATCTTATGCAAAAGCAAACTTTTTCCTGCATGGTTGCCAGCGAGGGGCTGAAGCAGGAAAATGGAGGGCTGGTGAGGCAAGTGCTCCTGCGCCAGACCCTGCCTCTGTGTTTTCGGCAGGGACTGGCCAGGTGGACATCCGCTGGTGTTCTGAGCACGCGAAGATACGAGCTGAGGAGTCTGCTGGCGAGGTTTGATGAAACCTGAGCTGAGTGATTAGCCTCAAAACAAGAAAAATATCTTTTGTGGCAACATATTGTTTTTATTTTAGATGTGTGTCTGATGATATCACAATTGCAGTGCAACCCAAAAGGTTATGCCACGATGCGGACAGATAGAGATAAATATATCCACGACAATCTGACAGCAGATTTCGATAATTGAATTTATCGATCCATTCGAACAGCTTTTTCTTGTACCAAAAATAAATGCACTTCAGTTAAACGAACGGGATAAACTGATAGTTTTTCATTCTCAAGCCAAAAACGGTGGAAACGTTCTGGCTCCTGAGGTTGAATGTCATCTGTGCATTTTTGTGCACCACGAAGTTCACGAAGGACGCGAAGAAAAAAGTGAAATGCCAGGAGCTGCTGGTCCTGATTTTTACGATACTTCAGCTCTCTTCGTGGTGCAACCCTGCTTCAGCCCAAAGCCGAGAGAACGGGATAACCAGACACGATGCGGCCAGATAGAGATTAAAAATATCCACGACAACCTGACAGCGGATTTCGATATTTGAATTTATCGATCCATTCGAACAGCTTTTTTTATTGTTTTGTTGTCCCAAATAATAAATCGCTCAGTTTTGATGAAAAGAAAAACGAGTCCCCCGATTTTATCACAGATCAGCGTTATGCAGCGCTCTCTGCCCGGCGCAGCGCAGACGGGAAATATTTTTTCTGCAGCCAGAGTGAGACGGTGACCAGACTGATCAGGACCGGCACTTCCACCAGGGGACCGATGACGGCTGCGAACGCTTCGCCGGAGCTGATGCCGAACACAGCCACGCTGACCGCGATAGCCAGCTCGAAATTATTGCTTGCAGCCGTGAACGACAGGGTTGCGGTTTTCGGATAGTCCGCTCCGACCTTTCTGCCCATGAAAAATGATACCAGAAACATGATCACGAAATAAAAGACCAGCGGCACAGCGATGCGCACCACGTCGAGGGGAATCCTGACGATAAACTCACCCTTGAGGGAAAACATGACCACGATGGTGAACAGTAACGCGATGAGGGTGAGGGGGCTGATACGCGGGATGAAAACCTTCTCGTACCATTCTCTGCCTTTACGCTTCAGCAGCACAAAGCGGGTGAGCATGCCGGCAAGAAAGGGAATGCCAAGATAGATGAAGACGCTCTCCGCGATCTGGCTGATGGTCACGGTGACCGCAAACGACTGCAGACCGAGCCAGCCGGGCAGCAGGGTGAGGAAAAAATAAGAATAGAAAGAAAAGAACAGTACCTGAAAAATCGAATTGAACGCCACCAGCCCGGCAGCATATTCGGTGTCACCTTTTGCGAGATCGTTCCAGACGATGACCATGGCGATGCAGCGCGCCAGACCGATGAGAATGAGCCCGGCCATGTAGTGCGGATAGTCACGCAGGAAAACGACGGCCAGAAAAAACATCAGCAGTGGCCCGATAAGCCAGTTCTGAACCAGCGACAGCACCAGCACACGCGTGTTGGTGAAAACATCGGCGAGCTCCTCGTATTTGACTTTGGCCAGCGGCGGATACATCATCAAAATCAGCCCGATCGCGATGGGGATATTGGTCGTGCCTGAGCTCATGCTGTCCCAGAAAACCGCGATCTGCGGGAATGCATAGCCCGAAAACACTCCGATGAACATGGCCAGAAAAATCCACAGGGTCAGATAGCGATCGAGAAAGGACAGTTTTCTGCTCAGGTTTTCAGTGTCAGCCATTGCGAAGATTCTCCTGATAAAAATTGTGGAAGCGTTGTTTGATTTCATCACGGATGCGGCGGAATTCGGAGAGGATATGCTCCTCTGTGCCGGTTGCCTCTGCCGGGTCATCAAAGCCGATGTGCAGATTGTGGCGTACCGTGCCCATGAATACAGGGCAGGTTTCCCGGGCATGATCGCACACGGTGATGACGTAGTCGAACGGTGTGTCGAGAAAGCGATCGACGTTTTTTGGGAATCCGGAACTGATATCGACACCGGCTTCCTGCATGACCTGAACAGCCTTTGGGTGCACGCGCTCGGCCGGGCTTGTGCCTGCTGAATGGACTTCCAGGGCAGGGTCGAATGATTTCAAAAAGCCCTCGGCCATCTGGCTGCGGCAGGAATTACCAGTGCACAAAATCAAAATGCGGCTCATGTGTTCTCCTTTTTCGGTGTGATGTTACAGATGATATCGCGATCGACGGATCGCACTGCGGCGCGGTCTGCACACACTGTGGCATCGTCGTTCAACCATTGCTGCACTAGGGCCAGAAGCTCCCGCACCTGTTCGTCCCCGGCATTGGGATTGATGCGATAATTCACCCATTTCCCTGCCTTGCGATCCAGAATCATTTCGGTATCGCGCAGCACCGCCAGATGTTTCGACACGGTTGAGTACGCCAGGTTCAGGATGTCGGCGATTTCGCAGACGCAGAGCTCACGCTCCTGCAGCATTTTTATGATACGAATTCGATTCGGGTCAGACAGGGCTTTGAACAGCTTTGTTTCCCGGCGCATGGTTCTCCTTTTTTTATATTTCGTCGATTGGCGAAATATAGCTTTTGAGTGCCAGCAAGTCAAGAACTTTCATGCGTGAGCGCACCACGGACAGAAAAACGGTATCGTGCTCTTCCTGCTGGTTTTTACACTTCTTTTCATTATATTGATCATGCAGAAGGGCTGCGGGTCTTCGGCGGCAGGCGCTATCTCGTTTCGCTTCTGGTTAGCCACTCAGCAGGGTACTGGTTATCCAATTAACTCAGCACGGTTGTATTTTTTCAGCCAGTCCGCCAGAGCACAGCACGTGGCTACACCAAAGCTGTCATTCCGGCACTGTGCTTCGCCTGGCCGGAATAACAGATGTCGGTATTCAAGTCTGGCCTGCTGAGTAAACTGGATCCCCAGACGTTTCGCTTGTTTACTGCCGCAGGAGCGGTATGACAAGGGGTAGCAGAAGCACGCTCGCCCTGCAACAAACGCATGTATGAATTGTCCCGGCTATGAACTTAAAAAAGAATTTCCTCTATCTGCAATTGGGCGCTTTGTTTCTCATCGTCCTCAGTGGTCTCTTCGGGCTTGCCTATTACACGGTGAAGAATGTGCACCGGGAAGAGCAGTTGATGAGCAGTCATTTGCGCGATATGGGGATATCGGTAATCCGCATCATCGAAGCGACGGCAGAGAGCGAGCAGGGCGGATACAGGGACACCCAGCACCTGCGCGATTTTTTTGCCCTCATCGGCCGGCAGAGGAATTACCGCTATCTGCTTCTCATCACACAGAGAGGCGCGGCCGTGGTCAGCAGCATCGATAGCCTGGCGGGGCAGGAAGTGCCTGGCGACATCCTGCCTGTGGCGGGTGATTCGATTGCAACAGGTCTGATGGACCGTTTCGGGCAGGGGCCGGTGTTTGAGGTGTCCAGCCGCTTGTCGCAGCGAGCGATAGCCGGCCTGCGTCGTGCACTCCCCGGGCTGGGCGATGAACAGCTCTACCTGATCGTCGGCCTGGGCACAGATGAATTCCAGTCTGCGCGGCATGAGGACTTTCGCCGTGCGCTGGGCACCGGGCTGGTGTTGATCATCCTGCTCGTGGCCACGGGATTTTTTGCCGGAGTCATCCGTCGCTATTACAAAGCGAACCAGTCGCTGCTTCAGGCTGAATCATTTATCCGTAATGTCATCGAGAGCATGGGACATGGTCTGATCGCTCTGGATGCGGAGGGGCGGATTCTCACCATCAACAAGCGGGCGTGTGATCTGCTGCGTTTTACAGAGCGTGAGGTGTCGGGCAGAGATTTTGCCGAGGTCATGTCGCATGTTTACTGTTCCATCGATAAGGGAGAAATTTTTGCCGGCGACTGGACGGAGAAAAAAGTACGTTGCTCGGTGGATGGCAGAAATACACACTCTGTCAGCCTGACGACGCGCCGTATTCTCGACCATGATGGCAACATGACCGGCACGGTGATTGTGATGCGGGACCTGCAGGAAATCGAGGAGCTGGAGCAGCGGGTGGAGCGCTCCGAGCGCCTGGCCGGCCTGGGGCAGATGGCCGCCGGGATTGCCCACGAAGTACGCAACCCTCTTGGTTCGATCAAAGGCCTGGCACAATATTTTTCCCGCAAATTCGCCGATGAACCGGATGAAAAGAAATATGCAGAAGCGATCATCAACGAGACGGATCGCCTCAACCGGGTGATCAGCGAGTTGTTGGATTTTGCCCGCCCGCACGAACCGGACTGGAGGGAATGTACCATAACGGCGGTTCTCGATCATGCGCTCCGGCTGGTGCAGGCTGATCTCACAGCGAGGAAAATTCGTGTCGAGAGGAGTGGGGAAGAGCAGGTGCCCGGTTTGCAGGCCGATCCTGACCTGCTGGCTCAGGCTTTCATGAATCTATTTCTGAATGCTGCCGAGGCGATGGAAGATGGCGGCGTGCTCACAATCCAGTGCAGCGTAGCTGAGCAGGGCGAGGAGCTGGTCATCACTGTCGAAGATAACGGTAAAGGTATTCCGCAACATGCTCTCGGCGATATTTTCAACCCGTTTTTTACCCTGAAAAAGAGTGGCACCGGCCTCGGCCTGGCCCTGGTACACCGCATCGTGGATAACCACGGCGGCAGTATCGATGTGTCCAGCGTAGAGGGCCGTGGAACCCGGTTCATCATCAAACTGCCGGTGAAGGCATGGGCACATTGAAGAAAAAAATTCTCATCATCGACGACGATGCAACCTTTCGTCTGACGTTGCGGGCGACACTGGAGCAGGCAGGGTATGAAATCCACGAGGCTGAAGACGGCCGCATCGGCCTGCAGCGCCTGCACGAGATGGTTTTCGACCTCATCCTGCTCGATCTGCGCATGAAGGACATGCAGGGGGATGAGGCCCTGCGGCGCATCAAGGAAATGAGTCCGGCTGTGCCGGTGGTCATCATCACCGCGTATGCGACCGTGCAGACAGCGGTCGAGACTCTGAAGCAGGGGGCGTTCGATTATCTGATCAAGCCGGTGGACATGGATGCGCTGCTGGCGATCGTCAGCAAGGCGTTGCGCTATTATGAGCTGGAAAGCGAGAATCAGGTTTTGAAGGAGCGCATCGGCGAGCAGTTCGACTTTTCCCGCATTCTCGGGCGCAGCAAAAAGATGCGCGACGTGCTCGAGGTGCTGACCCTGGCCGCCCCCAGCGATGCCACGATTTTGATTTTGGGCGAGAGCGGTACCGGCAAGGAGCTGATCGCCAACGCCATCCATGAAAACAGCCCGCGCAAGGACAGGGCGTTTGTCAAAGTGAACTGCGCGGCTCTGGCGGAAAACCTACTGGAAAGCGAGCTGTTCGGGCATGAACGCGGCGCTTTTACGGGTGCTGTTCAGCAGCGCAAAGGGCGTTTTGAGCTGGCTGCGGGCGGCACGATTTTTCTCGATGAGATCGGTGATATGGCGCTGTCAACACAGGCGAAAATTCTTCGGGTACTGCAGGAGGGCGAGTTTGAGCGGCTGGGCAGCAGCAAAACCCTCAAAGTGGATGTCAGGGTTGTGGCAGCCACGCATCGTGATCTGCCGCGGGCTATCGAGGAGGGGACGTTTCGCGAGGACCTCTATTTTCGCCTCAGCGTCGTGACCATCGAGCTGCCAGCTTTGCGCGAGCGCAAGGAGGATATTCCAACCCTGGCAGAGCATTTTTTGAAAAAATATGCGGAAAAGAATCAGCGGCTCATCAAAGGATTTGCGCCGAAAACCATGGATCTGCTGGTTCGCTATGACTGGCCGGGCAACATCCGCGAGCTGGAAAACATGGTCGAGCGCGCCGTGATCTTGTGCCGGGATGAGTATATCCAGCCGGGCTGTCTGCCCGGCCAGTTTCAGGAGCTCGCCGGCAACGAGGAAGCCGGGGAAACCGGAGTCCGCCCCGGCCACTCGATCCGCGAGGTGGAAAAGGAGCTGATCTTGAAAACCCTCGAGCAGACCGGGGGCAACCGCACACGCGCCGCGGAAATTCTCGGAATTACCCGGCGGGCGTTGCAGTACAAGCTCAAGGAATACGGCTTCTGAGCTGCGGATCAGGTCACCAGAAAATTGCGCATCATGCCCATGTCCTCGTGCTCGAGATTATGGCAATGGTACAAAAACAGCCCTTTGAAATCATCGAAGCGGCGCAAAATTTTGATGTTTTGCCCGGGGAAGAGCAGCACCACATCCTGCCAGCCCTCGTCGATAACCCCATGACGCACAGATTCCCAGTCGTCGCGCAGGGAAGGCGCGGTTTCGCGTGAATAAACCTGAAACTGCTCGCCATGCAGGTGGATCGGGTGCAACATGTTCATCATGCCGCCGCCCATTCCGCCCATCATCATTCCCCTTCGGCGCCGGCCTCCGCCGCTGTTGATCAGTTGCCACATTTCCAGCGTGCCTGCCCGTACCACTTCATCATCCGCTACTGCCGTCATCTCGAACGTACGGCCGTTGATCGTCCAGTTCATGTGTTGCATGCGCATGGTAAAACTACGCGGGGCCTCGGAATTGACGGCATCGCGGGGATCGTGGCGCTCGATGGCTGTCAGCCGTGCCGGCAGCGTGAGCGTTTCCTGCTCGCGCCGGTCAACCGTGACGGTCAATACCTCAAAATCCGACCCGACCGGCAGGGCCGAGCCGCTTCTCCGGCGGCGTCCCATCATCCCGCGGCCCATCATCATGCCGCCGCCCATGCCCCCGCCTGTCAGCGCTGAAGAAAATTCCAGACTGCGCAGGGTGATGCGGCTGCCCACGGGTTTATTGCTGAAATCTGCCCACAGTTCGAGCCGTTGCCCCGGCCCGATGACGACGTAGTCCCGCTGCAGAGGGCGCTGCAACAGGCCGCCGTCTGTGCCGATCACGACCATTGGCGAGCCATCATCCCAGGCCAGTTTATAGACCCGTGAGTTGGAGCCGTTGAGCAGGCGCAGGCGGTAAGCCCGCGTTGCAACAGACAGGGAAAAGTCCGGCCGGCCGTTGACGAAAATACGGTCACCGGTAAAGCCCTGCATGCGGTCCATCATGCCGCCCATCATCCTGCCGCCGCTGAGATAGACGAGCTGGTTGTCGCGGTCGAAGGTGCGGTCCTGCAGCACCAGGGGGATGTCGAATTCGTCGCGCGGCAGGGGCAGAGCAGCTTCCTCGGCATCGCTGATGATAAACAGACCGGCCATGCCCTGGTACACCTGCGGGCCCGTGCGCCCATGTGGATGGGGATGATACCAGTAGGTGCCTGCCCGGTTGAGCAGCTCAAATTCATAGACATACTGTTCACCCTGGGAAACGACATACCGGGGATGGCCATCCATGACCGCGGGCACGTGCAGGCCGTGAAAGTGCACGATCGATTCTTCGGGGATATCGTTGTGGTAGCGGATGCGGACTTTCTGGCCACGCTGTGCCCGGATAATCGGGCCGAGGTATGAACCTTCGATGTTTTGCACTGCATCAGACGGGCCTTTGAGTACCTCTGCCTGATAGCGCCAAACCCGCGTCGGGCGGCCGCTGTAAATCGCTACCTCAGCCGGTGCGGCCTGCAGAGCGATTTCGAGGTCAGGTTCGAAGGCGCCCTGCCCCGGTGCTGGCAGAGAAAAGCGAGAAGGCTTGCTGCCCAGCAGTGAGAAGGGTGAGGTTGCCAGCAACAGAGAACCCATGCCGGCATAGCGCATGAACTCGCGCCGTGGCAGGGAGCGGGCAAATGCAGAAGTGTTTTTGTTTTTTTTCATCGTGGCTCCTGAATTTTTGAATATGAAAAATGAAACATCAGTTTGTCACGTATCACGGCAGCCTGAGAAGAGTTTTTCAGGAGGCGTTTTGCCATAATGCGCCGGGGACGGGCACACAAGCCCGGTCCCCGGGTGTTGGTTCGATGATCTGATCAGCAGGATTCATCTCAGACGTTATTTGAGCAATGTCATCGGCCGGTAAGC
>WFTM01000461.1 GCA_015485525.1 Candidatus Zhuqueibacterota bacterium
TCAGGCATGATCGCAGCCACGGAATTGACCTCAGCCTTCCCGGCATCGGCTACTGTTACCGGGCCGGGCGCCTCTTCGGTAAACTCATCATCGACGATGCGACGCAGGGTATTGAGCGGGTTGCTGTCATCACGGCCGGCCGCATCACGCTCAGCCTGACGGCCGCGTTCAGCTTCAGATAATATCGCTTCCTTGTCGCGAAGATTATCGAGAAAATAGGAGCCGACCGTCTCGGAATCGCTGTCAGCATACTCCGGGTCCGGGCCATCAAAATTAACCCATTTGTCCTGATTGACGAGTTTGCGCGCCGGAGCGCCGCACATGGCAAAAAGCGTGATGCCCGCAAGGAGCAGGCTGAAGAGAGAGCGGCGAAGGTGGTTGTGCAGTGGTGTCATGGTTCTGCCCTCCGTGGCAGGGAAGTACGATTCAGTGCTTTCTTTTTCCGGGAATCGCAGCAGCCGGAACGATCTGCTCTGCTTTTTGGCCTCAGGAAGCGGATTGGTATGAGACGGGTGAATTACGATATTGTATGCAGAATGGCAAATCCGTACCCGAAACGGGCTTTTTGAGCAGAAAAATGTGCTGCGTCCTGTTGGAAAGGCAAAAGACATGCCGCTAACAATATCGGCACACAGGCATGACAGAAAAATATGTGGCGGGAATGTGACAATCACTCCGGATTGAAGATAAAATCGACATAGAGCCAGAGTGCCCGGGCATACCAGAACACGAGGGGCAGCAGGAACAGCCCCACGATACTCAGCGTGAGCAGAATCTGCATGATGCTGGCACCATTGGCGAATAAAAATAAGGTCAGCGGCGCGATGATGATGCCGGAGATCATGTTGCCGACGACCATAGCGCCGGTAAAATATCCCTCCTCGCGTTCATAAACCAGACCGCACACCGGACACGTTTTCCGCATCGTAAAAATCTTCTCATACAAACCGCCCTCTCCACAACGAGGGCACTTCAGTCGCAACATGGAAAACATAGGTCTCCTCTCTTTGATTACTCCCTATCGTCACTCTGCTCCGGCATCGCCGCCACCCAACACGGCAGCCAGGCTTTCTCCACCACAGATGATATCTGAATTCCAGCAGGACCCGTTCGTAGTGCGCGCTTCAGCGCGCCCGAGGGAACAACAGATGCGACTCATCTCAAAGATGAGTCGCATCTCACAGCTCATTGGGCAAAGCGAAGTACCGTAATCTCATCTTTTCGGACACGTGCCAGAGTCCGGGAGATTCCGGTCTTCCCCTGCGGGGAAACAGGAATCAGGCCTATCTGTCGCAGTACAGCCTGGGCACCACTCGTAGCGCGACATTTATGTCGCGTCTCAGCCTTGCGCTCTGGGCATGCTGAATAACGCAAAGGACCGTACTTCGCGACATGAATGTCGCGGTACAACCGGGCACTCCGCCGGTTGCCCATACTGAAAACCAACCCACACGAGTTGAGGAAGCCTTCTTCATCTCGTCACACCGCTCCAGCGTCGCAGCCACCCAACCCGTCCCACAGCAGGCCGCGAGCACACGTTACATCACGCCGGGAAAAACAGCGCCAGCCACACCGTGGGCTGCTCTGCACTGGTTTCCTGCACGCGGTGCTTTTGATGCGCCGGGATGAAGAGATAATCCCCCTGCTGCAAAACAACCTGCGCGCCGTCCTCAAACTCCAGCACACCACGGCCCTGCAGCACCATCACCCATTCGTCCTCATCCTGATCATACCAGAAGTCGTGCGGCGAACACTGCCCCGTGGAAACGATGCGCTCGATGCGTACGCCCGGCTGCTGCAGCAGCACCTCGAACTTTTCCGCATCCAGTTGGTGCGGGATATCAGCAAAAATATTTTCCGGAATCACCATCACTTTTGCCTCGCTGCGGTTCTCACCGGTGCCATGTCCCAGCAGTGTTCTCCGCGCCCTCCGGCACTGCTGCCGGATAGTTTCAAACAAAATACCCCGCGCACAGCCGCGAAAAAAGCAGAACCGAACCAACCTCTCCGCCGCGGCCAACTCGCGCATGAACGCTGAAGCCGTTTGCCTGTCCTTAATAGATAAACCA
>WFTM01000462.1 GCA_015485525.1 Candidatus Zhuqueibacterota bacterium
AAAAAATGGCACAAGATCACGGAGACAAATTCTGGAAAGGCCTGATGATCGGCGGCGCCATCGGCGCGGTGATGGCCTTGTTGTATGCACCGAAAACCGGTCGCGAAACCCGGGACGAGCTGAAACGCAAATCCCGCGAGCTGCTCGATGAGGCGGACGAGCAGGTTGCCGAAGTCCGCAAGAAAGCAGACCAGATTCTCGCAGAGGCCCGCAGCGAGGCGGAAAAACTGCGTGCAGAGGCGGAACGACGCATTGCAGAAGCCCGGGTCAAAGCAGAATCCCTGTACCAGGAAGGGCTGAAGAGCGTCAGCGAGCTCGGCGAGGAAACCAGCGAAAAGGTCGCTGAGGTCAAAACAAAAACAAAAGAAAAAATCGACAAAGGCCGGACGAAAGTCCGCAAAAGCGCCGAGAAACTAAAAGACGCTGTCAACAAAGGCGTGCAGGCATACAAGGACGAAGTTGGCGAAAACGATGACGCGGATAAAAACGCCTGAGCGATCAGCAGACAGGAGGACACATGTCAGTGGAAATTTCCCTCACCGTGATCGCCGTTTGTATCGCTCTGATCACGATCGGCGTCATACCGGTTTTGCTCGCTCTCCGGCGCACTTTTGTTCAGGCTGAACGCCTGGTCGAACAGGTGCGCATGCAAACTGCACCGCTGGTACACGACGCCACGCAGATCGCCGGTGATCTGCGCCACATCGTCAAAACCATGGAAAAAGAGCTGCCCAAAGTCAGCGACAGCATCGAATCCATCCGCCGCACTGCTGCGGACGTACATGAGTTCGAGATCATGGTGCGCGAGCGCATCGAACAACCGCTGCTCGACCTGACCGCCATCATCGCCGGCTTGTCCAAAGGACTGGTCATTTTCTGGCGTACGCTGGCGCATAAAAAATAGCCCGGGCTGCAGCCGGCCCGGACATCCGCAGCGAGGGCCCGATTACACAGAAAATCTGACAACACCACACTTCATCATGAACTGCTACTGAAAAGGGAGCACCAGGATGGCATTGACAAACAATGAAAAAAACGACATACTCGATTGGTTGACGCAGACGATCCGCGAGGCAGGAGCCATCGTACTGAAATACTATGCCCAGACCGCTGAGGTGGAATGGAAAACGCCGACAGAGCCGGTGACCGCAGCCGACAAAGCCAGCAACGAATTTCTGGTAGAAAAGCTGCGCAAAGAGTTTCCCGACTATGGCCTGCTCGCGGAGGAATCCCGGGATGACCACAGCCGGCTGGAAAAAGAGCTGATCTGGATGGTCGATCCCATGGACGGCACCAAGGAATTCATCAGCCGCAACGGGGAATTTTCCGTGATGATCGGCCTGGTCGAACAGGGCCGGCCTGTGCTCGGGGCGGTCTATCAGCCGACGGAAGATCGCCTTTATCTGGGGGCAAAAGGCGTAAAAGCCGAGCTCTGGCAGGCAACGGAAGCACGCGAGCTGCGGGTTTCCGAGCGCGATGAGGTCGCCTCGTTCCGGCTGGTCGTCAGCCGTTCTCATCTCGAGCCCGTCGTCGATGATATCCGCGAACGGCTCGGTATCGGGGAAATCCGCCAGAGCGGCAGCGTCGGCCTGAAATGCGGCCTGATCGCCCGCGATGAGTGCGATCTGTACATTCATCCCAGCCACCACACCAAGCTGTGGGACAGTTGCGCACCCCAGGCAATTCTCGAAGCAGCCGGCGGGACTATGACCGACATCTACGGCAAACCGCTGGAATACACCAGCGAGAGCGTTCAGAACCTGAGCGGCATGCTGGCCAGCAACGGCCAACAACACGAGCAGATCGTCGAAACCATCGAAGAGGTCATGCGCATGCAGACGGTTTGAGCGCGCTCTGCGCTCAGTATGGTTTTCCGGCTCTGCGCAGACGACCCTGTGTGCATTTTCCCTGTCGCGTTTTATCGTTCTCTCTCCGATACTAAAGTGCAAGCGTGAATACCTGCACCGATACGGACGAGACAGATGCCGAGAAACCACCGCGACAGAGCAACCCGGAATTCCAGCACATGCACGCGCACGAAACGACTGTTTCTGCTCATCGCGGCACTGCTGTTTTACTGCGCAGGGATTTTCGCGCAGGAGAACGACGCCTCTCAGGCAGCCGAACAGCCCGAACCGGAAACGCCCTCTGTTTTGTCGCTGCTGCAGGGGCGCAAACTCCCTGTGGATGTCCGAGTCAAGCGCGTCATCCTGCGTTATGAAACCGATGTTTCGTTTTTATTTCCCGAGGGTGAGTTCAACGCCACTTTTGAAAAAAGCATCGGCAGCTATACCTCGATCACCTCGGCACATTATAACTATCTGCGCGGAGAAATGGGGTTCACCTTCCGGAATGTTTTCACCCGTTTTCACCTCGTTCCGGAGCTGACCCTTTTCGATCAGCTGAAATTCGTTCCGCTATTCAACAAAGACAATATCTGGCGTCGGGAGCAGGGCATTCGCTTCGGCGGCCGCTTTCTGTTTCCCTTGCCGGCCAATTCGATGACGAGCATCAACTATACGCGCTACTCTTATCCTTCAGCAGAGAACGCCAGCGAGCTGGATGCGCAGAAAGTTTTTTCTGTTTCACAGTCATTTGCCGGGGAGATCGATTCCCTGCAACTGTTCGGTTTTTTGCACAGCGGACTTTTTGAAATGGAGGTTGCGCGCGCCTTTGCCGTGGCCGGATCGAACCTGAACTTCTGGCAGTACCGTCTGTTGTCCACAGGCAAATCCGTGCGTCCCCGGTTCAGCGTTCAAGGCAAATTCGAGTGGATCACCCTGCTCGGCGGTGATAACGCACCGGCCCGGTTTTTGGGCGGCCGCAACCGGCTGTCTGCCTTTGATGTCAATCAGTTTTCCGGCGTCAACCTGCTCTATGCCGACGTACTCAGCCGCATCACCCTGACGACCCTGCAACGCCACATCACTGGAGAAATCGACCTTTACTCGATCAACTGGCTCGTGCACGCAGAAGTCGGACAGGCTGGTGATGACAAAGCCATGCGCAACTACCGGCGCTACCATGCTTCAGCCGGCATCGGCATCTCAACAGTCACGATGTTCAAAAAACAACGCGCTTTTGAACTCAATTTCATGGTTTACAAAGGACTGGAACCCTTTACCCGAATCCGATACTACTTCGGTATCACGCTCTGACAGCCCGGCATTCTCTCCCGGTTTCGGCTCTCCTGTCTTGCATGCCCTGCACGCTTATCGACCGAGATCATGAACAAAATCCGATTTTACCGTTCGCTCAAAATTTCGTTTTTCATCACTGTTTTCCTGCTCTCTTTTTCAGTGAAGACCCCTCCTGCTCAGGCGCAGGAGGGATACACCGTGCGGTCGATCAGCTTCCGGGGCAACAAGGCCTTCAGCAAAGGCGAGCTTGCCCTGCAGATGATCACCCGTGAGCGGCCGAATATGCTCAAGCGTTTCTTCGCCGGCGACAAAGAGGCTTCCCGGTTCAGCCGCAACATTCTCGAAACCGATTCCACCCGTATTCTGACATTTTACCGGACAGAGGGGTTTCTCGACGCCGAGATTACCGGCATAGCCCTGAACGTCGAGGAAGACGATGATGCCCTGGATGGCACTGTGGATATCATCATCAACCTGCGCGAGCACGAACCGATCATCATCGGCCAGGTGAATTATCATATCGAGCTGTTCGCGGAAAAGGACGAACGCAAGGTCAGCCGCATTTTTGAAAAAATCAAACCGCGCCTGCTGCTGAAATCCGGCAACCGCTATCGCGACGCTACACTGCAAAACGACAGGCAGCTCATCGCCCGCACCTTCACGGATGCCGGCTTCCCCTTTATCAAAGTCCAGCCCATCCCTGCCCTCGACCGCGAACAGAAGCGGGTCGATTTTACCATCCACATTAAACCCGGGCCGGAATGTTTTTTTGGAGAAATCCGCATCACAGGTAATGAAAAAATCCCGGCGCAGGTCATCCGCAGGCAGCTTGCCCTGCAGGAGAACACCCTGTACAGCAACCGAGCTGTGAAAAACAGCCAGATCCGCATCTACCAGCTCGGCGCTTTTCAGTTCGTCTCGATCAAAGTTCTCACCAATGAAATCACCGATTTCAGAATACCGATCCAGGTCGTCGTCAAGGAAGCGCCACGCCTGACCACGAAATTTGCCGTCGGCTGGGGACTCGAAGATCAGTTCCGCGGCTACGTCGATATGACCCGGATCGGGCTTCTCGGAGGCGCACGCAGGCTCAATCTTTTTCTCAAACACTCGTATCTCGAACCTTTGACTGCGAACATACGCTGGACCGAACCGGCTTTTCTTTTCAAGCGGACAAGCCTGACGCTGAATCCATTTTACCGCGACGAACGAGAAGACGCCTACCGCGTACGGCGGCTCGGCGGAACGCTGTCCCTGCTGCAGAGCTTTGCGCGCTATTCCAGCAGCTACCTCAACTATGCGTTCGAGCAGTCGCGCTCCATCGGTTCCGCAGCCGCACAGGACGAACTCACGCTCTACAACAAATCCAGCCTGAGCTACGGTATGACACGTGACAGCTCCGGGCCTATTTTTTCACCCAATCACGGCATGTACACCTCGGCCACCGTCACGGTCACCGGCCTCGGCTTCAACAGCGTCAGTTATCTGCGTTTTGTTCTCGAGGGACGCAGATATCACGAGCTTTCGCCCGGGACGGTTTTCGCGTACAGGCTGAAATCAGGCGTCATCCATCCTTTTCGCAGCAACCAGTTCATCCCACGGGAAGAACGTTTTTATGCCGGCGGCAGCCGTTCGGTGCGCGGCTGGAAACGCCTCGACCTCGGGCCCAAAGATGCAGAAGGGATTCCGACCGGTGGCACCAACTATCTCGAAGGCAGTTTCGAGCTGCGTTTTCCGCTCTGGCGCGAGCTGTCTGCCGCAACATTTCTCGATTTCGGCAATGTCTGGAACGGCGCCTATGACGCGCTTTTCCGGAAGGATGAGCCGGTTACAATCCATTTTGCCGGCGGCTTCGGTCTGCGCGTGAAGACTCCGGTCGGCCCGATCCGCTTCGATCTCGGCAGCGAAATCTTCCGCGGCAGGCCGAACCTGAAATCCGGCCTGCAAATCCATCTCAGTATCGGTGAGGCATTTTGATGGCACCGTTGCGAACATATTCCCGATATCTCCTGCGCGTGCTTGCAGGCCTGGTCGCTGTTTTGCTTTTGATTGCATTCATCAGCCAGACAGGCATGTTTCGCAACTGGTTGAAGCAGGTTTTGGTCGATCAGGCCAATACGCGACTCAATGGCAGGCTGAGCATCGAGGCCCTCGAAGGCAATCTGCTCACTTCCATTTCCCTGCAGGGTCTCACATTGAGCACGATGGAGAACGATACGATCGTGCACCTGCCGGAGCTGTCTCTTCGCATTCAGCCCGGGCTTTTGCTGCGGAATACTGTCAGCATCGAATTGCTGGCCATGAAGAGGCCGGTCGTCTTTCTGCGCCAGCGCGCAGACAGCAGTTGGAATATCAGTGCTGTCATCAAAGAAACCGGACAGGAAACGCAGGATACACCGGCCCCTTCAAACTGGACTCTGAACATCGCCAACACGGAACTCATCGACGGCAGCCTGGTTCTGAAACGCCTGAACAGCAGCGGACCTGTTCCAGACTCAGTCCGGAATATCAACGCAATGCTGTCGCTCAGGTACTCTCAGGATGGCAGTGATGTTGAACTGAGAAATTTGAGCATCCTCACGGCCAACCCGGATTTCACCATCGACCGCCTCGGTTTTCACCTCACCTATCAGGACAGCCTCATCCGCATCGATGACCTGCTTATGCAGGCCGGAAACAGCCGGCTCAAGGGTTCTGTGCTCGCCAACCCGGGTAAAGCCCTGCTGGCTCTCGACCTGACAGCTTCCCCGCTGGATCTCGAAGATATACACACTTTTTTCCCGCAGTTCCATGCCAAAGGACACTATTCTGTTGCCCTCACAGCACGTCACGAGCAGGACTCTCTGCACCTCGTGTTCACTCTCGAAGACGAACAACAGCACCTCAGCCTGCAGGGTTTTGCGGCTGATCTCAGCAGCACTTCAGTGCGGTATGGTGCAGCGATGCATTTCAGCAACGTGTTGCCGGTAAAATGGCTGCCGGAATGGCCGGCTGCAGATCGTTTCAGCGGCAGCCTGCAGCTGAGCGGCAGCGGTTTCTCGCCGGACAGCGCCATGTCCACGGTGGTGATCAGTATCGATTCGTGTGTTGTTTTCGGCAGAGAGAGTGGAGCAGGCTATCTGACCGCCGGTATCGGCAGTAGCAACGTACGGGCCAGCCTGTCTCTGCGCGGCGGCTACGGTGCCCTGAATTCGCAACTGGCCATAAACGACCTGAGGCAAAAGCAGGCTTTTCATCTGCAGGTCGATGGCCGCAATCTCGATATGGCTCCCCTGCTCGCAGATGAGAGCCTGAAAACAAATTTGACTTTTTCTCTCGACACCGAGGGGACCGGCTTTGACCCCGGGCAGATGACCGGCGGGATAGCGTTCCACATGGCTCCGGGGACAGCCCTTAGCGCACAAATCGACACCATCTTTGCAGCGGCAGCCATCGATCGGGGCAGAATCAGTATTGATACCCTGCACGTCCGGAGCCCCCTGGCCTCGGTTTACATCGCAGGGAAAGTCGCTCTTTCTGCTGAAAACGATCTGCGTTTTCACGGTTCTCTCGGCGACCTGCGCTGGGTGCAGCAGCAGATCAGTGCAGATACCCTGCATGCCCGGGGCACTTTTGCCGGCTTCATCTCCGGTACGAAGGACTCCCTGTTCAGCCGAATCAGTGCTGATCTGCACGACCTGCGCTTCGATTCTTTACAGGTAGATAGCCTGCACAGCTCATGGCAGCAGAGCATCACCACGCAGCACCAGCACGGCAGCGGTTTTCTCGCAGCGCGCGGCTTTGTGTACGGCTCTGCCCGTATCGACAGCGTGCAGGTCGAAGCGGTGCAAAGAGACAGCGTCTATTCAGCAGACTTCGCTCTGGGCAGAACCGACAGCATCGCTGCCGGAGGGGGCATAACCTACATCGCAGGGGCAAAACCGACCATCACGCTCAGCGGAATGCATCTGCGTATCCGCTCGCTGTACTGGCGCAGCCCGGAGCAACCGGCAGTCATCGCCTTTTCAGACAGCGCTACGGTCATCGACAACCTGCGCCTGCAGAGCAGCGGTGAACAGTCCCTGACCCTGAGCGGCAGCCTGGCTAAAAAAGGCAGGCAACAACTGGCTTTTGCGGCGCACAAAGTACGCCTGCAACCGATCGCACAATTGCTGGGTCTGCGCAAAGAAATCGCCGGTACCCTTGACGTCGCAGCCCATTTCAGCGGAACAGCACAAGCTCCCCTGCTCAGCGGCAGCTTCAGCATAACGGACGGGCAGGTGATGGAGTTCACCTACAAACGCTGGCAGGGTACATTTGACTACCAGGATGAACGGCTGTCCTGGAAATTCAACCTGCTGGGCGACAAAGAGCGCGAGCTGACGGGTGACGGATATCTGCCCATCATGCTGCAGGCAGGCGCCGACTCGCTGGTCGATTTCCAGCGACCGATCCGCATCCACCTCATCACCGGCGCAAACGGGGGTTTTGATCTGTCCTTCCTGCAGACCATGACCGACCAGTTCCGCAACATCAGCGGCGAGTTTTCAACCAACCTGCTCATCAGCAACACTCTGGAGAACCCATGGCCGGTGGGCAACATCCGCATTTACAACGGCAAGTTCGATTTCCCGCGCTATGGCGCGCGCTATCGCAATATTCTCATCACCCTGCAGGTGGACACATCGCGCATCGATGTTCGCCAGTTTAAAATCGGTGGCGTCCGCGGCGATCTGCGCCTCAACGGCGTCATCAATTACGACGAAACCGGCATCCGCTCAGCTGAGCTGGTGGCAAAAGCGCAAAATTTTGTTGCCGCTAAAAACCGCGATTTCGAGGTGATGATCGACGGTGAGGCGCGCCTCAGCGGGCCGCTTGAGCAACCACGCTTCGGAGGCACGCTGAACATCAAGCGTTCGACTTTTTACATCCCTGCTTTTGAGGACAACCGGTATATCGAGCTCGAACAACTGCAACCCCTGCTGGCACAGGCAACTCTGGACACGCTATCCGAAGCAGAAATACACCGCCGGGAACAGCAGGCCGAAGCAGACGAACCTGCGTCTGATTATTACAAAAACCTTCGCGGTGAGCTGAAAATCATCATCCCGCGCAATACCTGGCTGCGCGGGCCTGAAATGAATGTGGAAATTGCCGGAGAGCTGGATATCGTCAAGCAGAGCGAGGAGTTCGATATGCCGTTTGGCTCGATACAGGTCATCCGCGGGACGTATGAGCTGTACGGCAGACGGTTCAAGATCAAGAGCGGCTCCTTTACATTCGATGGTGGTGAGGAAATCGATCCTTTGATCGACATCGAGGCAGAGTACGTGTTCCGCGATGCCTATCGCAACAGCAGCACCATGCAGGTGCACATAACCGGCAGGGCGTACAAACCGGCGGTTCGTTTTTATCTCAATGATATCGAGATCGCGGAAGTGGAAGCGGCCTCGTACATCATTTTCGGGCGGAATATCGAAGACCTGTCGCAGAACGAACGCGAGACCCTGTCCGGCAGCAGCTCGAACGAGAGCAACGCCTTTTCCCTGTTGACCCAGCTCGGCGCGGCACAGCTATCGAAAACGATCGGCAAACGGCTGAACCTGGATGTCATCGAGTTCCAGGGGCGGGAAGAGTCCGGCGCTTCGTCGATACTGGTGGGCCGCTACCTCACCAACAACATTTTCATCAGCGTCCAGCAGCAACTGGACAGTCGCCAGTGGCACTACCTGTGGAACGCGACCGCCACTATGGAAATCGAGGTCATGCGCAACCTGTTGCTGCAGCTCACCAAGGGAAACACAGAAACCACGACCGGCTTTGACCTGATCTGGAAATTTCAGAAATAACCTCTGCCCACATACTACCGGCCGAGGTCATTTTTCTTGACAATCTTTCGATATTTTAGTACTGTTTCCCACAAATCGCGGGATGGAATCCCACAGGTCACAACCTAAATATGGGGGTGAGAGACACAATATGGCAAAAGGAACAGTGAACAAGGTCATCCTGATCGGTCGTCTGGGCACGGATCCGGACCTGCGCTACACGCCCTCCGGGCAGGCTGTGGCGAATTTCAATATCGCCACAGACGAGAGCTGGAAGAGCAAAGACGGTCAGATGCAGGATCGCACCGAGTGGCATCGCATCGTACTGTGGGGACGTCAGGCTGAGATCGCGAACGAGTATCTGAAAAAAGGCAGCAGAGTGTACATCGAAGGCAGGTTGCAGACCCGGAACTGGGAAGACAAAGACGGCGTCAAGCGCTGGACCACAGAAATCATCGGCCAGTCCATGCAGTTTCTCGATTCACGGGACGCCGGTGCCAGCAGTGCTGCGCCACCGGAACCCCCTCCTCTTCAGGACAGTGCTCCCGGAGCAGCCCCGGTTGCCGGCGGCGAAGACGATCTGCCGTTCTGAGCCGGATACGGACGACGAACGACGAACGAATGGCCCTGTTTACCTGATGGACAGGGCTTTTTTTTGACTTGTGCTGACTGTGTGTGCAGGCCCCAAACTGGTGAATCGATCAGCAGAGTGCTGATGCGCCCTGTCTTTACCGCACCGGGCGCAGAGAGAGATGAGCTGAAATTTTTGTGAGCTGCCTGATGCTGCGTCCCGAGTTTTCAGAACAGACCCGAGCGATGCGCCAACCCAAAACAGAACCGTTATTTCGATAGAATTCTGGGTATCCAGTTAACTCAGCTAAGCGGGCCTGGACAGCGACACCTGTCATTCCGGCCAGGCGAAGCGCAGAGCCGGAATCTCATCTTTTCGGACACGTGCCTGAAAGATGCAAGCGTGCTGAGTTCAATGGATAACCAGACGATAGAATCGATGACCGATGCAGGAGGAGAGATCATGGCCATAACCGACACATTCAAACTCGATGGAAAGATCGCGATTATCACTGGTGCCAGCAAGGGGATCGGGGAAGCCATGGCACGCGGGCTGGCAGAGGCTGGCGCCAGCGTTGTCGTCAGCAGCAGGAAGCAGCAGGCCGTGGATGAGGTCGCTGCGGCATTCCGTAAAGACGGCTTAGAGGCCACGGCTATCGCCTGCCATGTCGGTGATCCGGCGCAGATCGAAACACTGGTCGCTGAGACGTGTGCAAAGTATGGTGGTGTGGACATCATCGTCAACAATGCTGCCATCAATCCGGTTTACGGTAAAATGCTGGAAACAGACCTGAGTGCTTTTGACAAGATCGTCTCCGTCAATCTCAAAGGACCGTTCCTGCTCGCCCAGCATGCAACGCCGGTCATGAAACAGCGCGGAGGCGGTTCGATCATCAATATTTCCAGCACCGCCGGACTGCGCCCGTGGCCTGGCATCGGCGTGTACAGCATGAGCAAGGCCGCGCTGATCAGCATGAGTAAAACCCTGGCTCAGGAGCTCGGCAGCGATGGGATTCGCGTGCACACCATCTGCCCGGGGCTGTTCAAAACCAAACTGGCCGAAGCGCTCTGGAGCGATGACAAGCTGATGAACTACATCCTGCGCGAAACGCCCTTGCAACGCATCGGCGCCCCCGAAGACCTCGCCGGGCTGGTCGTCTTCCTGGCTTCTGAAGCGTCCCGCCATCTCACCGGGGGAACCTACGTTGCGGATGGCGGATTGCTGTCCTGGGGATAGGAGCGGCCTGAGTGCATGCAGACGGGTGGATAAAGAAAGCTTTTTTGCAGATCAGCGATCGTTACAATACGCTTGTCGCTACTTTTATTTTGGACATTCCGGCCGTTTTGCTTATATTCAGGCTTGTTGCAAATGGCCGGAAAAAATGCAGTTAACGCTCTTTGGCAGGTGACGAAAGAAAAGCATGAGTGATCACAAAAAAACAGCCTCCGTAGCTGATTCGGTCTTGAAAACTGCTGCGCTTTCCGCGCGTGCCCGGGCTATCGCACCGTACTCCGGTTTCCGCGTCGGGGCGGCGCTGAGCACTGCTAACGGAAAAACCTATGAAGCGGGAAATATCGAGAGCAGCAGTTACAGCCTGACTTTATGCGCAGAGCGCGTTGCTCTCTTCAAAGCGCTCTCAGAGGGCGAAAGAGCGTTTGAAACCATTGCCATCGCTTCCGAAACGGAAGAATTCTGCTCACCCTGCGGTGCCTGCCGGCAGGTGCTCTGGGACTATGCCCGTGATATTCGCGTCATTCTCGTCAACAGGGCCGGAGACACACGGGAAATGCCGCTGAGCGACCTGCTTCCTCATGCCTTTGATGACAGGATGTTCTGAGCACACTTTCCACATGTGCCATCACACTTCAGGGTATTCGAAGCCAGCCCCACTCCCGAAGCATACAGACCAAACCTGGGGCGCGGAATACGGTAAGCTCATGCAGGCTTTACCACAACAGTACATTTTAAGGAATACTATTCCATGCGTGGAATCTTGATCGGCATTGCAGGAGGAACAGGCTCCGGCAAATCCCTCGTTTCACAATCTATTCTCAAGGCCCTCGGGTCAGACAAAATCGTCATCATCGAACAGGACGCCTACTATAAAGATTTGGCACACCTGCCCCCGGAAGAGCGTGCCAAAACCAACTTCGACCACCCGAACTCGATCGATCACGAGTTATTGTACGCGCACATTCGAGACCTCGTCGCAGGCAAAACCATCGAGCAACCGCTCTATGATTTTGCCTGCCACACCCGCAGGCCGGAAACCCGCAGGCTGGGACCACACGAAATCATCATTCTCGAGGGCATCCTCATCCTCGATTCACAACAACTGCGCAGCCTGATGGATATCAAAGTCTTCGTCGATACCGATGCCGACATCCGCCTGTTGCGGCGCATCCGCAGAGACGTAGAGGAACGCGGGCGTACCGTGGAATCTGTGCTCGACCAGTACGAGAACAGCGTCCGGCCTATGCACCTGCAATTCGTCGAGCCGAGCAAACGATACGCAGACATCATCATTCCCGAAGGGGGCCGGAATACCGTCGCCATCGATCTGCTCAAGACGAAAATTGAAGCGATACTGCGGGAGCGGGAGGAACATCGACAACAACAACCAACACGATAATTTGCCAGGAAGTAACCGACCATGATCAATGTTATCCAGGATGGCTGGGGATGGATCGAAGTCATCTGCGGCAGCATGTTCTCAGGAAAATCCGAGGAGCTCATCCGCAGGTTGCGGCGGGCACAAATTGCACGACAAGATGTTGCCATCTTCAAGCCCGCGATCGATGACCGCTATTCCAGTGATCACATCGTCTCGCACAGTGAGCAGCGCCTGCGCTCGATCGCTGTGACGAACGCGCAGGAAATACTCGAAATGGCCGGGGATGCCCACGTCGTCGGCATCGATGAAGGCCAGTTTTTCGGCATGGAGCTGGTCGAGGTCTGCAACGAACTCGCCAACAAGGGCAAACGCGTCATCGTTGCCGGGCTTGATCAGGACTATCGCGGCATTCCGTTCGAACCCATTCCGCAGCTTCTGGCGATCGCAGAGTCGATCACCAAAACCCTGGCGATTTGCATGGTCTGTGGTGCCCCGGCAAACAGAACGCAACGCCTGAGCAGTGACAGCGAACGCGTCGTGGTTGGAGCCAAGGACGTGTACGAAGCCCGTTGTCGCAAATGCTTTCAACCGCCGGAACAGGAATCCGCTTCCCCCTCAGGTTGAGGATTTTTGCCGGCTACAGAACCGATACTGGATTCCTTTTGGAGAGGAGGAAAAATGCACTTGATCAGCGTGTTCGGTCTGCTGACCTTACTGGCGATCGCCTGGGTGATGTCTGACAACAAACAGGCCGTCCGCCCGCGTATCGTCATCTGGGGGGTCGGCATGCAGTTGCTTTTCGCCATGATCATCCTGAGCCAGAGTTTTTATTCTCTGGTCGGTCTGTTCATTTTGCTGAGCATGATCATACTGTTCAATTTTCGCGAGGAGCTGCTGCAGCAGAACAGCACCGCCAGTACGGTTCTCATGGCAGGTGTCCTGGTCGCCGGCAGTGCGGCCCTGAGTGGTCTCTTTTACGCTCTCGATGGTTTCGGTCTCACGGGCTGGGCACTGATTGCGGCCGTCATCGTGCTCGTTGCCGGTTCCCGCACCGGAAACAGCACCCTGAGTCGGGCCGGCACGATCACCCTGTTAACCGCTACTCTGGGCATGCTCTGGGCAAGAGAAATCCACGGTCGCATCATCTTCCAATTTTTCAGCGAAAAAGTGGACAGCTTTCTCAAGCTCACGGATCTCGGCACGGGTTTTCTCTTTGGCAATCTGGTCAACCCGGCCTATTTTGATCAATTCGGCTTCCAGTTTGCTCTCGCCGTTTTGCCGACGATCATTTTTTTCGCGGCGTTCATGGCCATCCTGTACTACTTTGGCATCATTCAGGTCATCGTTCAGGCCATGGCCCGTTTCATGCGCTGGACTCTGGGCACCAGCGGCGCGGAAACCCTGTCCTGCTCCGCTAATGTTTTCGTCGGACAAACAGAAGCGCCACTGCTGATCAAGCCCTTTCTCGAGACAATGACCAAGTCTGAGCTGGCCACGATCATGGTCGGAGGGTTTGCCACCATCGCCGGCGGCGTACTCGCCGGATACATACGCATGGGCGTCGATCCCGGCCACCTGATCGCTGCCAGTGTGATGTCCGCGCCGGCAGCTCTGGTCATCGGCAAAATTATCTTTCCTGAAACTGAGCACTCACAGACCGCCGGTGATGTCGAGATGCCGAAAATCCAAACCGCCGGCAATGTGCTCGAAGCAGCCTCGAACGGCATCATCGATGGCCTGAAGCTGGCTGCAAACGTCGCGGCCATGCTCGTCGGCTTCATCGCCCTGATCGGCTTCGTCGATGTGCTGCTCAATTTTTTCGACTCGATCATCGACGGCAGCCTGCTGGGTGGCTCGTATTACGCGATTACCAAAAGTCCGTTTTCGCCGGTTACCGGCGAGTATGCCGGTATTTTTCCGGGTAGTCTGAAGACCTTTTTTGGCAACACACTGCGCTACCTGGCTTTTATCATGGGTGTGCCCTGGCAGGACAGCGCCGAAGTCGGCAACCTGCTCGGTCTGAAGTTAGCGGTCAACGAGTTCGTTGCCTACGGCAGCCTGGGCGAGCACATCAAAGCAGCGGACCTGTCGCCGCGAGCCGTAATCATCTCCACCTATGCGTTGTGCGGCTTCGCCAATTTCGCCTCGATCGGCATTCAGATCGGCGGTATCGGCGCCCTGGCGCCGTCACGGCGGAAAGACCTGGCAAAGGTAGGCCTCAAAGCCATGATCGGCGGTGCTATCGCCAGTTGGATGACTGCTACCATCGCCGGCATGATTCTGTAATTTTTAGCTTTGTTCTTTCGAGTTCCGATATGCTGTTTCTTCACCCGACTTTTTCCCACAGCAGAGAAAAGAACGAGATTTTTACAATTTGAATCAGGCTGCCCCTGCGCGCTGTGCTCTTACTGATACGGCGCAAAGCGGGCTGATAGCGAACCAGACTGTTACTTCTTTAACCAAGGGATTTTTCAGTGCAGGCACCTCAGGCCAACATCGATATAAACTTATTGAAAACTGCCACAGCGCACGTTCAAGAAGCACTGCCGGACATCCCGGAAACAGCGATCATTCTCGGCTCCGGCCTTGGCTATCTGGCCGACAGCCTGAGCAACAGCTCGGCCATCGATACCGGCAGCATCCCCGGATATCCAGCCTCGACCGTCGAGGGTCACAAGGGCCGCTGGGTCGTGGGTGAGAACCGCGACGGTGTGCGTCTCCTCGCTGTTCAGGGTCGTATTCATGGCTACGAGGGACACCCGCATCGGGTCGTCACATTTCCCATCCACCTGCTGGCCCGGTGTGGCGTCAAAAACTTGTTGATTACCAACGCCGCCGGAGCAGTCAACCGCTTTTATTCTCCCGGTGATTTCATGGTCATCGAGGATCACATCAATTTGACGTTCAAAAACCCTCTCATCGGGCTGAACATAGCCGAAGAAGGGCCGCGCTTTCCGGACATGGCCGAACCATACTCTCATGAACTCATCGAACTCGCCCTCAGCGAGGGCGTTGCTCTCGGACTTCCGATACACCGCGGAGTGTACTGCGCAGTGAGCGGCCCATCGTACGAAACCGGTGCTGAAATTCGTATGGCCGCACGCATTGGTGCTGATGCGATCGGCATGTCAACGGTACCGGAAGTCATCGTAGCCGTTTACCGTAAAATGCGTGTGCTGGGGATTTCGTGCATCTCGAATATGGCGACTGGTGTTTCCGGCGACAAACTGAGCCATGGTGAAGTCACTGAGGTGGCCAACCGGGTTCAGGACCAGTTCATCGCTCTCATCGATCAGATTTTGAAAAAAATCTAACCGGGAGTGTAGC
>WFTM01000463.1 GCA_015485525.1 Candidatus Zhuqueibacterota bacterium
GTGTACCGCATGCTTTAGAGGCATGGCAGAGGCGCGACATAAATGTCGCGGTACGCGCCCGCGGGATGATGAGAGGAAACCTTGCCAAGGCTAAGAGCCTTCGCAAGGTTCTGGCCTGAAGCCACCCACATTACCGGTTTGGAACTTTTTCAAAACCCTGACGTTCGCGGATGTATTTTGGACAAACACAGCTACGTTACCGAGGATGCCATGCAAACTCTTCTACCGTCATTATTTCTCTTTTCCGTGATTTTCACTCCAGCCCTGCAGGCGCAAACTGAAGCAGTCGCCGGCAATGGCCAGAACGTTCACTACGAGATCGAAGCGACGCTGGATACCAGTGCGCAGGCGCTGTCTGTCAGCCAGACGATTTTCTATACCAACACATCGAAGGACACTCTGCGCGAAATCGTCATCCAGGTGCCCTCAAACGCATTCGCGGATTCCAGCAATACTGCTGTCCGGGAAATGCAGCGGCTCAATTCCTCCGAAAATTTCCGCTTCAGCGTCAGGCCGCGGCAGAGCATTACCATCACCATGCTGCAATTTCTCAGCATCGGCGAGGAAAAGGAATTCCCGCTGCAGGCCTTTGATTTCAGCGACACGATCCTGCGCCTGCCTCTGCCCTCTGATCTGCTGCCGGGCACAAGACTGGTGGTGCGCTTACATTTTGTGCAAGAGCTCAAACATTCTCTGAAACGCCACAAAAAGACGCACAGACACATTGATTTCGATGACTGGTTGCCGCGGATTTCGGTTTATGATTCCTCCGGCTGGCATATTGAACCCTTTCATCTCATGATGCAGCAAAGTGATATTTATACGGAATTCAGCAGCTACGATGTACGCCTGCAGGTACCGGCCGATTTTTTTGTCATCGCCTCCGGCGAAGCACTCCGGCCGGACGCGGCCCTGAGTCAGATCGATGCTGACACGACCATGCCGGACACGACTTTTTCTGTCTGGCGCGATTCGTTGAGAAAATCCACCGCCGCGACGGCACGCGGCCTGCCCGCGAAAACCATCCACTATCGGAGTGAGAACAGCCTCAATTTTACATGGACAGCCTGCACAGATCTGCTCCGTTATTCCAAAGATTCCCTGGTTCCTGTCGTACTTTATGCCCACGGCTCGGACAACCGGGAGTGGGAAAAAAGCGCTCTCAAAAACATCGATTCGGCTCTGGTTTTTCTGCACAACTGGTTCGGCAGCCTGCCCTTTGACACGCTGCGCATCGTACAGGCAAAAAACGGCTCCTACCAACATCCCGGTCTGGTGATGCTCGATGAGGCTGATGGCATGTCGCTGACGAGCTCCCTGGCCAGTACCTGGATTCCCGCGACTGTCGGCCTGAACGGGCTGACAGAGGGCTGGTTGTACCGCGGGCTGGTTTTGTTTCTCGGCAAGCGATTCAACGAGAGGCAATACGGAGATGCAGGGTATGACAGACAGAAAGTTCGCCAGGATATGGGACGGCTGGCACGCTTCTATCCCCTGCCTTCCCTGGACGCGATGTTCAAAACCATGACGCGCCTGTACCGCAACTCCGGCATGGATGAGCGCATCGCCCAGCCGCTGTACGCCTATCGCGATCCGGTGAGCGCGCTGGCGAATATGTATTTGAAGGCAGACCTTTTTTTCGAAATGCTGGAATATGTCGTCGGCAGGGAGAATATGCAGCGCATACTCAGGCAGTTTTATCAGGAAAACCGTTTCCGTCATGCCGGCACGCATGAGCTGCGCAGCATCAGCGAAGAGGTTTTCGGCGAAGACCTGGGCTGGTTTTTCGAGCAATGGCTCAACAGGACGCCGCGGATCGATTACAGCAAGGGCACAGTCAAAACCATCCAGCGCAAAGATGGTAAATGGCAGAGTACGATCGAACTCAAACGTGAGGGCGACGGCATCATGCCTGTCGATGTCGAGCTCGCACTCCCGTCGGGGGAAAAAATCCGCCGGCGCTGGGACGGCAAAGAAAAAGAACATCTGCTGACGGTTATCACAGATGAAAAACCACGGGCGATCGTGGTCGATCCAGAAGACAGCATTCTCGACGACAACCGCCTGAACAACGATCGCCTGCGCATCGAATTCAGACTGGATGTGCCACTGCTGAAATATTATTATCAGCCCAACGACCGCTACCTCGTGCTGTGGAAACCCACTGCTGCCTACAACAGCATCGATGGGCTGAAGTTCGGCCTGAGCACAAGGGGCAGCTACAGAGCGCTTTTCAACCGGCTGAAAGCTGATATCCAGCTCGGCCTGCGATCGCGCCGGATCGACGGTTTGCTCGCTTATTCCCACCCTCTGCGGCGGGAGAATGTACGCAATCGCTTCTCACTGCTGGCACGCAAAAAAGAAGGGCGATACGAGTACAAAGGTGAGCTCTCTCTGCACTCAAGCGGTGGCATCATCTCCGGAACTTCGACAGCTTTGCGTCTTGGTCTCAGTCATGTTGGCGTATTCGACATGGCCTATCTCGACAGACCAGTGCTGCAGGCCGGCCAGGAAACAACGATTCCAGAGTGGCAGAAAACCGGCATTTCCTCTGTTTTTGCCGGACTCGATTTTCTTTCCCGCACCTCGGGAGAAGGCATCAACACCAGCACCACATTGTGGGCGGAAATGGCGCGCAGCTCGTCACGAGGCGTTTTTGGCCTCCTGCAATTCAGGCAGAAGCTGGACTACTCGCGCTTCGGGTTCATCGCCAGCGCGGCGATCAACGGTGGCTATACTCTTTCGCCTTCCAATGTGCCGATACAGGCTGCTTTTTTCCCGGCTGATGCCTCCCCGTTGCAGCGTTTCCGTGCAGATGTCATGATGACCGGCAGCGACTGGACAGCTTCTGCACGGCGCTTTACCGAGGGCGGTGCCCGCCTGCGCGGTTACGCCGGCAGGATGACGCCATTATCTTCCTACCTCAGTACCAACCTTGAGCTGGCCAGCACGATGACATTCCTGGGCATACGTCCCTTCTTCTTTTATGACGCAGGCAGAATAACGCAAACCGGAGCAGAGAGCAGCACGACCCTGAAAAATGCCGGCTTCGGGTTACGCATACCGCGCATCAAAACACCATTTTTCGGCGGAGCTGTTTCGCTGTTTGAAAATATGTCCGTACGTCTGTATGTCCCCTGGTATCTCAGCCAGCCCGCTGGCGGGGAGAGCAAAAAACAGATGCGGTGGCTTATTGCCTTTGGCAAGGAGTTGTAGAGCTTCTGCAGGCATTTTTTCAGGCAGGGGAGCAGCGTGGGCATAACCCACCGCGCTGCTCAGGACTATTTCGGCGTCACCTTGTCTTCACTTTTTGGCTCTGCTCTGTGCTGTGCATCAGTATCGCCATCATCGTCCGGTGCTGCCATGGGCAGAATTTCAACAGGAGGGACGGTTTCACCCTGCGCGATATCGAGCTGTTCTTTGAACTCAACGCTGTAGATATCCAGAATGGTTAAAAACAACACGGTGATAACCGGCCCGATGATGAAACCCATGACGCCATACACATAAATACCGCCGATGGATGCGAAAAAAATCAGCAGATCGTGCATGCCGGTATCGCGGCCGATGAGCTTGGGACGCAGGATATTATCGACATTGCTGACCACAACCGCTGTGATGACCAGAATAGCAACCCCCTGCCAGATATCCCCGACGATCAGGCTGTACACGCCAGCCGGATAAAGCACCAGCCAGCCGCCCACCATGGGTATGATCGATAAAATGAAGATGACCATACCAAAAACGACCGGGGATTTAAAACCAAACACAGCTAACAGCAGGGCTCCAAGACTTCCCTGAGTCAGGCCGATCAGCAGCGTGCCCTTCACCGTGGCCCGGGAAACGGAAACGAACTTCGCGATCAGACGGTCTTCGTGCTCATCCCGCAGGGGGCTGAGATATTTGACGTAAACGATCAGCCGGTCGCCATCTTTGTAGAAATAATACATGGTGAACAGCATGATGATAAAGTCCATCACGAACTGGAACGTCCCGGTCCAGGTTTTATTGATCGCGGTGACGAGAAAGTTGCCGACCCCGGTGATCGCGGTGCGCAGGCCTGAGATCAGGTCGAGCTTGTTGAGGTCGATATTGAACTGGAGCAGCAAAGGATGGTTGGCGAGGTCATTCCACAGCTCGGCGTTGTCAAGGCTGTTTTTGAACTCGCGGATGCTCTCTTCGTGAGTCTGGTATAAATCCACAGCCTCACGGCGCACAAGATCGCCAACGATGTAGGTGGGAACCAGCATCAGCAGCACGAGCCCGATAATGCAGATGAAAGCGCTCAGCCCTTTGTTGTTTTTGGTCCAGTGCAGCAGCTTTTCGTAAAACGGGTAGGTCAGGCCACTGAACACGGCAGCCAGAAACACCGGCATGAGGAAAAATTTAAAAACATGGTATGAGAGCAGCGCCGTGGCAAAAAGCACCAGAATGAGAAAATGCTGGCTCATGCGCCGGGCAAGCAGTCTGTTGAAGCGTTCGTTCAGGCCAGAGCTGTCGTCATGCGTGTTCTTTTTGCTCTTTGCCGGCATACCTCTCCTTTTTGATTATGCGTAAAACGTCAGTTTTTCTGACAGAAGCAGGGACGGTATCCCCATTCCGGCTGTTCTATAAATCAACGCTGAGCGCAGCAAAAGCCGGGGCTAAAAGTCGCCGTGTCAATCCACCCTGCCCGATCATACATCACATACCGGAAAGGACCACCGGCTCCAATCATCTTAAAGCCTTCCCTATTCCGGGAGATTCCGATATTCTCGTGGCCATAAGACCGGAGCGGGCAAAAAGCCACAAGCCAGAGTCAAAGCGAAGGCCTGCCGCTTCTGCCCGGAATTAAATTTTTCTGGCTACAGAAACCGTCCGGTGACCAGACGATAATTACCGGAATTATAATCATCGCGAAAATAAAACTGCCGGCCGAGCTCGTAGTAATTCCAGACTTCATAAAAGACGTTTGAGCGATAGGAACGGCCGCGCTGTATTTCATCAGGCGGGCCATAGACGATGTAGATATGCCCCCTGTCCGTACGCCAGCCTTCCCTTGAGCCATAGCTGAATCTGAGGTTGGATTCCTCGATGCGGTTGATAAACTCTTCCAGCAGGGGATTGTGGTCCGGGTCGGGTTCTTTTTCAGGATTTCTCTTTCGCCAGAACTCGAGAAAGGCCGTCTTCTGGCTGTCAGCCGGCAAACTGCGCAACCTCTCCCAGTCATCCTTCTCCATGATGTAGCGCATGGCCTCGATCAGCAGCGAGATATCCTGAGACTCGATGGTCCCCATATTGATCGAAGAGGTGAGGACGATATCACGCACGACCTTTTCTTCTCCCTGGCTGAGGGTAAAAAAGATGCGCGTGTAGCCGACGGACAGATGGCGTGCTGGTATGGGCAGGACGATGGAAACACGCGGTGCCACAGCCTGATAGCGATACTTCTTAGCATACAACACTGCGTCACCGGTACCCACCATCTGGACGCTGATAAAAAAAGGCAGATCGTTCTGCAGACCGCCAGCATAGACAAAAGCATAAAAATCACGCGTAAACTGACGGGTTGTCAATGATATTCTGTTATTCTCATCGATGGAATGCAGCGAATCCGCAACCAGAACCGGATCGGAAAGAGCCAGGGCCGAGAAAAAATCCGGTACATCGAGCACGCTCTCGGAGATAACCGAGGCGCCGGAGTGGCGATCTTCTGCCGCGATATGCATGACGTAATTCCCCGGCGGCAGCTCGAGCTCTCGCGTCCGGATCAGGAGCTTTTGCGGATTTCTGGTTTCTGCAAATTTATCCACCTCGATTTTAGCATATTCATCTTTGAGATAATCGAACTGTTCTGCATCTGCTTTTCTGAAACCAAAAGTGAAATCCACTTCAGCGGTGTAAATCGAATCTTTGCGATAAAAAGTCAGGTGGGAATATGGTATCTCAACCCAAAACAGGACCTTGCCTGTTTCCCGGCCTTCTCCCGGCAGCCGTAAAATACGGGAGTAGATCATCAGTTGCTTTTTGCCTGCCAGCCGCGTCTTTGGTTTGACCTCGCTGCTCCCGCCACACCCAGCGAGCACAGCAGCTATCAGCACCGATAAAATACCTGCCGTACCTGATCGCACTATGTGTCGTCTCTCTCTCATATCTCTATCCTGCATTTTTTTCAAAATCTATGATCTGGCTCTCTTGATTCACAAATGAGCGCTTCTCTAGAATGATCACTCGAAAAAACAAGGGCAACGGCATCAGAACCTCAGTAATCGAGCCCGACGGAGAAAAGATAGCCCGGGCGACTGACAGATACAAGATCTGTAGTCCAGAATGCATCCATGCGCAGCAAAAATATTCCAAGATTGGCCCGAAATCCCCATCCAAAGCTGGTGAACAGGTCCTGGAGCTGCATCCCGAACTCCTCGGTCATCCGTACCGCGCGGAAACCGCTCTGCTTATCCCAGGCTGAACCAGCATCGAGAAAAAGGGCGCCGCGTACCTGCGACAGGCCCAGGCTCAGGGGATAACGCATGATCAGATAATCGACCAGAGGAAAGCGCAGCTCGGCGTTGACGAGAAAGTATCGCGTTCCGGTTTTCTCATAAAAATCAGCGCCCCGCACGGGTGTTACCAGACGGCTGAAAAAATAATCCGTGATCGACGTGCGCTGGATTGAGGTAGCGAAACGTGGATTCAGCCAGTTGTCCAGCCCGCCGAAAATGAACAGCATCGGGCGATCACCACCGCTCAGGCCCCCGGAAAACCGCAGTGCCAGACCTGTATCGCTGGTGAGCCGGCGGTAATACCTGTAATCAAAGGTCAGACTGTAAAAGCTGACCATTGACGGGTTGAGCCCGGGAGTAAACATGGCATCGACGCGATAGCGCTGGCCGGAGAAAGGCCCGAAGAAGCGAAACAGGGTATTATCTTTAACCAGCGCCAGATTCAGAGGCAGCGCAGTAGTAACTTTTGCCGGGTAGTCATACCAGACGTTTTTTTCCTGCAGCCAGGTGAGCCCGGCGTCGAGCTCAATGCGCTTGAAGCGCGTGAGCGGCCATGTCATCCGCCCTGAAAGCCCGACATGGCGCAGGCGTTCGATGCCCTCAAAGGTCTGAAAAAAATACGCATAATGAAACGCCGTCAGCCTGAAATCCGGACGCAGCGGCAACCATGACCAGCTCAGGATAAAATCGCTGTCAGTTATATTCTGGATCAGATTCATGGCAAGGCCGATCTGATGATTGCCCATGAGATCGCTGACCAGAAGCTGTGTGTAGCCCTGTACGCCCCAGAATGGATCATATCCTCCCGAGCCGCCAAAGTAATCGATGGAAAAGTCTGAAGTGTACTTCCGGACGCGATAACGGCCATCCGGCAACAGCCGTGCTTCGGGCATCAGCTCGGGTGAATTGCGGTCATGGGAGAGGGAATCGATACGGGCCATCTGAAAATCCGTATCAAAAACGAATTTACGGAATGGCCTTTCGTCGTCTTTATGCCCGGGCTTTTCCACTACCCGGTTCTGCTCGACAGGAAAGTTACGATAGTTCAGTCCCTCCCGTTCGCGAAATGGTGTCGGTTGCAGCCGGCCGGTCAATGTCCTGCCATGGGTGAGAGGAAATCTGCACAGATAGACATCATACCCGCCGCGCCAGAAGCTGGTAAAGGCCAGGCGGTCATTCTTGCTCGCAAGGGAGAGCTGGTCAACCCCGGTAATCATGTCAGTCAGGGGCGTAACAGTGCCATTTTTCCTGTCGAGCAAATAAATATTATCGATTCCGTTCTCGTCCGACACGAACAGAAGCGAGTCTGTGCTGTGGAGAAAAAGCGGCGATTTTTCGATGTACGGTGTATCCGTAAGCCGTTGCAGCCCGGTACCATCGGGCCGGACCATGTAGATATCCGTATTTTCCCACCGTGCCGGCGGCAGGACGTCATCGCGCCCCGGTTCGGCGACCCCACGGTCGGAGACAAAAACGATCGCGCTGCCATCCGGTGCCCAGGATGGGTCGAGATCAGCCCAGGGGTCATCGAGCAGATTACGCACCGTACCGGTTTCCACCTCGAGGAGGTAGAGATCGCTGGCCCCGGCTTGAGCGCCCATAAAAACGATGTATTGGCCATCCGGAGAGCATGCCGGCGACCACAGCGCCTCGACGTCAGGGTAAAATGAGCGCACGATCTTCCCGCTGGTGACATCGAGCACGTGGATGGCATCCTTTTCCCCGGCTTTGGCAGCAAAGGCGATTTTCTTCGAATCCGGGAACCAGCTCAAGCCCGGCCGCAGCCACTTCATCTCCTCAAGCCCACTGGATTTCTGACCACTGATCAGCCGGCGCGGCTTTTTGTCCGGATCAAGAGTGGAGCGCATGTAGATATCGAAAAAACCGGACTCATCGCTGAGCCAGGCGATATACTGGCCATCCGGGCTGAGGGCAGGCGCGTTATTGATAAAACTGGTCGTGCGCGTATGATCCGTGACCGGCTCAGCAAAATCTTCCGGGGTCATTCGCCGGGCCACCTCGGGCCAATATTCCTTCTTCAACGCTGCATGCCATTTTTTACTCAGTTCCTGAAGTGTCTGGCCAAAGACATCACGAAATGCGGCATCGACCTTACGGTTTCGCTTCAGAACCGAGTTCAGCTCAGTAATCTTTCCGAGACCGTACTCTCTTTCCAGCCAGTATAATAATGACTGGCCGCCCTTATAGGCAAGATAGGCATTGAGATTGGGAATATCCGGCAGATAGCCGTTCAAAACAGCATCTCGGATAAAATTATCACTCTGCGTATCCCAGCGCCGTGAGTAATACTCTGCACTCCCCTCAGCAAACCAGCCCGGCAGAGCAAAGCCGGCCACTCCGCCCAAAATTGCTCCGGGGCCGGTGCCGTAGAAATACTGCAACTGGGCGGCGTGAGTCAGCTCGTGGTGGATAACGTGACGAAATTGCTCGGTCGAGCCTTCGTAGGGGATGGCGATTCGATTCTTGAAAAATTCGGTGAATCCACCGACAGATTCTTCCTGAATCGATGAGGACAGGTTGGTCTCTTCAAAATCATTATGGCTGTTATAAACCGCAAACACGATGCGATCGCGCAGTTTGTAGCCTAAAATTTTACGAATGTATGTGTAGGAAGACTCGGCAACAGCCGCGGTAAATTGTGCTGCGCGCAGGCCGTCGTCATAAAAATAGATATCAAAATTTTCAGACTGAATATAGTGCCACTCCTGCTCGCGATACTGAATTTTATTTTTACCAAACTGCTGAGCAACCAGAAACGAGGGAACCATGAGCAGGAACAGAACAGCAAATTTCACTCTGTGTGTCTTCATCATAGTCTCCTGTAATCATCAAAATAATCTTTGGCGTCACCTCATAAGTTTTGTAAAAAACTCCCAATCCGCAGGCCAGAACACCCTCCTGCTCTGGACGTAAAGGTTTGATTCAGTTGTTATATGCACAGCATTCTGTTTGGTTCAAAGTATTTGGTAAACGAAAACCGCACTCACTCTGTACCCGTACCGCGACATTTATGTCGCGTCTCCGCCGATCCTTCTAAAGCAACCATAATAACGATAAGTATCGTACCGCGCGGCATGAATGCCGCGGTACAGCCAGCCCTCATAAATCTGCCTGAATAACAATATATATAAGCGAACCTTACAGCGGCAGTGTGAACTGAAAAATAGAACCGCCCTGTGCGCCATTTTCCGCCGTGAGTTTGCCACCATGCTTTTCGACGATCTGGTTGGAGACAGCCAGCCCGAGCCCGCTGCCGGAAGTTTTGGTGGTAAAGAACGGCTCGAAAATAGTCCCAGCATCGGCGGGCAGGCCCGGACCGGTATCGATCACACTCACCACCACCTGCCTGCGCCCCCAGCTTGTGCCCAGACTAACCATGACTGTGACGCGTCCTGCTCCTTCCATGGCCTGCACAGCATTGAGGATGAGATTAAACAAAACCTGGCGTATGGCATCGGGGTTGTGCGGCACTTGCAGCGAATCGAACTCTTTTTTGAACGAGAAATCAACCTCGCGGGTGCTCTGCTCATGCCGGATATCATCAAACGCGCGCTGGATGGTTGCGATGAGATCGTGCGGCGCGATATCCAGCTCCCTGTCGCGTGCAAACTCGAGAAAATCACTCACCAGGCGGTTGAGTCGATCGACTTCTGCAGGGATAAACTGCAACAGCTCATCGTCCTGTTCTGCGCCGTATTTTCTGCGCAAAATTTCCGCAGTGTTTTTGATGATACCAAGAGGATTGCGGATTTCATGCGCAACCGTAGCGGCCATCTGTCCCATGGCTGCCAGACGCTCATGGCGCTGCATCGTCTGCTGAAACTGTGCAAAGCGGCTAACCGACCAGTAGATGAATCCGGCGAGCAGGGCAAAAACCAGCGCAACCACGAAGCCGCCATAGAAGAGTCCACGCTCAAAACGTTGCAGCAGGGTGAAGTAATCTGCTGAAGCCTCGACGATAACCAGGCCGATGATGGCGCCGAAACTGTTGCGCAAAGGCGCATAAGCTGACTTGAAGTAGTGCCCACTGATGGCATACAGCGGCGAGGAAGCAGCAACGCCATTGAGGGCCACGCGCATCTGCAGGCTGTCTGAAATCAGGTGCGTGAGAAGCTGCCCGGACTGATAAATTTCCGGGACGGCGCTGATGGTTCTGAAGTGCGAATCCGTGACAAAAACCGATTGCAACTGATTCTCCTGCTTCTGCAGCGTGAGAATATCACGCATGATCGGCAGGCTGATCTCCCCGATTTCCCGGCTGAACCCGGTGGCAACAACGTCGGATTCAACGATGCGCGCGGTCAGCAGAGCCACAGCCTCGAGCCGGCGGCCGAGTTCACGGTCCAGCGTGCCTTCCATTTCGCGCAGAAAAAACCAACTGGCAAAATAGTTCGCTGACAGCACAAAAAAAACAGCGCCGATGAGTACGACGATAACGGCCCATTTATTTCTGAATAATCTGTTCATCAAGATTCCGGATTGCGGAGTTTCCCTTTTCCTCTTTCGCAGCCTGCAGCGGGTGAGGCATGCTCACGCTGCTTCCATACGCTGCTCCAGCCAGGCGAGAACAGCTTCAGGGGTGGTTTTGTGCATGCACTCCAGTGTATTCAGGGGGCAAAAATCTTTGTGGCACGGCCGGCAGTCGATATCAGCAAAAAAGGCTTTGTGTCCATCGGCCTCGGAATAGGGGAACCAGATATCGGGTTCGCCCGGGCCGAATATCCCGGCAGTCGGCGTTTCCACAGCGACGCTCATGTGCAACACGCCGCAATCATTGCTGACCATGGCTTTGAAATGGCTGATCACAGCCGCCAGAGTGCGCAAAGGCAACACATCGCCGGAGACGACAGGGCCTATCCGGCCGCCGGCAACGGTTGTGGCGATGTCCTGCTCCCCCGGGCCGCAGGTGACATAAACCTGCACGCCGCGATCGACCAGCTCAGAGGCTAAGCGGGAAAAATACTCCGCCGGCCAGCGTTTGTTCGGCCAGGTCGCGCCCGGGTGCAGGCCGATGATCGGTGCATCAGGATCGAGACCTTTGCGCTGGAGATAAGTGCGCGCGAGGTCCCGCTCCACAGGCAGCAAAAAAAGCTCGGTTTTTTTATCTGCCGGGGTGATTCCTAATTGCAGCAGGCTGCGCTGGTGAAAGGCAATCGCATCGAAGCGCTGGGCCGGCAGGGGCACGCGCAGGTTATAGAGCAAACCACGCCCGCGGAAATCTCCGCCTATGCGGACACCTGCTCCGCTGAGCAGACTCAGCAGAGCAGTACGGGGATTACCGAACAGGTCGATCGCCAGATCGAATTTTTTCCGGCGTAACTTGTACAGAAACTTTGCCTGCTCCAGCGCCATTCGCCGGCGTGATTCGCCGTGAGCGCGCTGAAGTTTGATACCCATGACTTCGTCAATATGAGGGTTGTTGTGCAGGAGCGGGACAAAACGCTCCTCGGTCAGGTAAGTAATTTTTGCTTCGGGATAACGGGCACGGAGCTGCCGCAACAGAGGCGTGGTCAGGATGACATCACCCATGAAACGCAGACGGCTGATCAGAATTCTTGAAAATGTATCAGGAATGATCATGGGCATTCGGTCTGATGGTCTTCGTGTGCTGCCAGAGCTGAAGCTATGTCCAACTGCCCGTGGAAAACATGCTGAACTGTTCCGGTCAGTACAGGCCGGCCGCTGCCCGGGTCGATATCGACGGTGAGGACACCACCGCGCGTTGTTATTTCAACAGGAAATGGCGTATCGAAATGCTGGTGCAGCACCCACGCCGTTGCCAGACAGCCGGTACCGCAGGACAGGGTTTCGGCATTGACACCCCGCTCCCAGGTCCGCAGAAGAACCCTGTTTCCTGTTCGACTCCGGGAGACGAAATTGACATTGGTACCACGTGGAAACGCTTTGTCGGCACAGAGCGAGGCACCTACTGTGGCTATCCGGCGCGTGTCGGGGTCATCATCAAAAACCACATAATGCGGCACCCCGACTGCGAGGGCATACCCTCCTGCCACGCCGTGGGACTCGGCTGGCCCTGGAGTGTAGCTGAGCATTTCAGGCGGGTGCATGAGCAGAGAAACGCGGCTCCCATGACAACGCGCCTGATACGCCACATCACGAACTCGAAAACGCACGATGTCATCGCTGCTCAGACCATGACGGCGAGCCCACCACGCTGATGCCCGGGCGCCATTGCCGCACATATCCGCTTCGTAACCATCGGCATTAAAATAGCGCATGCTGAAATCCGCAGAAGCATGCTCTTCGATCAGCAGCAGCCCGTCTGCACCGATGCCGGTTCTCCGCTGGCACAGAGAACGGAACAGGCCGTGTTCGCTGCCATCAAACCGTGCCTGCCGGTTATCGATCAGGATGAAATCATTACCATTTGCGGAAAGTTTATCGAATTCAAGCAGTACGGCCGTCCGTTTCAATTGTTGACCCGATCGATGATTGCATTTTCCTTGTTCAACGCCTCCTTGAGTGCAAGGCCGCATTCCATACTGCACAGCATAAAACTGATATCTGAATTGCGCGCCGCTTGCGAACCGGTCATGGGCACGATGGCTGAAACCACGCGCTGCGAACGAACCAGGGCGATATTGATCGTGGAGCCTTGCTTTTTCGAGAGATCATACCCTTGTACAACCCGGGCACCTACCTCATAGCACTCATCTTCAAGGTGGATTTTTTTCTGGCACCATGCACAGGAGTTCAATACCTCATGCAGGTTGCCGTTGTTACTGTTAGCGCACACGTTCAACCCTGTGATTTGATAAAAAATTGTGGATTAGTAACCCCAAACCCGGGTTATCCATTTAACCCAGCATGGTTACATCTTTTCAACCAGTCCGCCAGACCACAGCACGTGCCTACCCCAGAATGGTCATTCCGGTTCCCCTGCAGGGGAAGGCCGGGAACTCCCTGATTCAGGCACATGCCCAAGAAGATGAGATGCCGGCACTGCTCTTCGCCTGGTCGGAGTGCCGGATATCGATATCTGGATGAAAACTGGTTAGCTGAGTTAACCGGCCCTGTCCCGGATACCTGAATCTCCCCGTGTTGGCTGCCTGAGTCCGTTTCCCTCAAGCCACGTCAAGCGAATCCCCGACATCGAGAATCCGGACGTCCCCGCCCTGCGCCGAAACTTTTCCGGCGAATTCATGCGGATCGACATCGATCAGATCAAAAGTCTTGTAGTGGATCGGAACCGTGAGTTTTGGTTGCAGGAACTCGACCGCTTTGACGGCATCATCGATTCCCATCGTGAAATTGTCTCCGATCGGCAGCAGCGCAACATCGATATCGTTCATTTCCCCGATCAGCTTCATATCGTAAAACAGGCCAGTATCACCGGCATGATAAATGGTTTTGCCGGCAATCGTCAGCAACACGCCTGCGGGATTGCCGAGAGTGATGATCTCATCGTTTTCAGTGACAAAGCCACTCCCATGATGCGCAATCGTCAGCTTCACCCTGCCGAATGGAAACTGCGCCGCACCGCCGATGTGCATGGGATGGATTTTTTCCACACCCTGCTGGTTGCAATAGGTCGCGATCTCGAAATTTGAGATGACCATGGCGTTGTTCTTTTTGGCGATCTCGATGGTATCACCGAGATGGTCTCCATGACCGTGTGTGACGATGACATACTCACAGGCGATTTCCTCCGGCCCGAGGCGGGCGAGCGGGTTTCCAGAGAGAAAGGGATCGATGATGATCCTGTGCCCGTCGGATTCAACAAAAACACATGCGTGTCCCAAAAACGTCAGCTTCATGGTGCACCCTCCGTTTTTAGTCATTCACATCGTTCACGATTTTTCACATATTTAAAAAACGGCTTTTTCTCAGTTTGTGTGGCCCGGAGAATTATCGTTTTGCAAACAACGATATGTATCGTACCGCGACATTTATGTCGCGTATCTGACAGCACACCCAAAGCAACATGGATAACGACATGGATCATACCTCGCGGCATGAATGCCGCGGTACAGCCGGGGCACCACCCCATACCTCGACAGTTGTATCACAACCACAGCCATACCCGTCCCCGCCGGAGATGCCTATCCGAGATGGTGGGAAATCAGTTGCATGAATTCATCCCGCGTGCGCTGGTCATCGCGAAAGGCGCCATACATCGCACTCGACTTGACGGTTGTATTCTGTTTCTCGACTCCGCGCATCATCATGCACAGATGCCGTGCCTCGGTCACAACCGCAACGCCGGCAGGCTGCAGGTACTCCATCAGCGTCTCGGCAATCTGGGTGGTCATGCGTTCCTGCACCTGCAATCTGCGAGCAAACACATCGACGATACGCGGGATTTTGCTCAAACCGATGATTTTGCCGTTGGGAATATACCCCACATGGCACTTCCCGAAAAACGGCAGCATGTGATGTTCACAGAGACTGTAAAAATCGATATCATTCACGAGCACCATCTCTTCGTAGTCTTCCGTAAAAATAGCGCCGTTGATGATTTCATTGATGTCGATTTTATAACCGCCGGTAAGATAATGCATGGATTTGGCGACACGGTGAGGAGTGCGGACAAGCCCTTCACGCTCCGGGTCCTCACCGATTTCGACGAGCATACGACGAACGAGTTCTTCCATCTATTTTCAACTTTCCTGTTTTTCGGCCTGGAGAATACTTATTGTTCAACTGAACAACAGAGCACAGACACAGGCGTTTTCTGAGTTTGGGTCGCACGAGCTGCGAATACTCGCAGAGCATGAGACAGCGGGTTAACCAGATCACAATTTTCCGCCCAGAAATATTCCGCTTTTCTTGCGCTCCCCGTTTTTTCTCTTTAAAGCTGTAAGTTCAGAGTTTGCGTAATGGCCTTCTCTCTGCAACTCTTCGAGAATGGAACAAGTGATATTTCCGAGATCAGCACACCGCAGGATTCACTGTCCAGCGCCGTATCGCGGCGAAGGGATTGCCCGGCCTGCACTCCGGCACTGTGCCGCATTCCGCGGGGGCAACGAGGGAAGGCAGCCCCCTGAGCCAGGGGCTGGACAGGAGCAAAAAACTCTCGCGTTGAGAGTTTTCAGAGGTGACAAATGAAGCCGGCGTTTCAGGGCAACGGCTCATTTATTGACCGATTTACCGAGAATTTTTTCGACAGTCTGCAGCGTACTGTCGAAATCGCCGTTGCCGCCGCGTTCATCATCGATGCGGATTTTGGTGATGACCCGATCCGTCATTTCCTTGATTTTTTCGTGACAGCTTTTAATCACCGGCATCACCTCATCCCAGTCCCCGGTGATAACCGTCCCCATCGGAGTCAGTCTGTATTCCAGCCCGCTTTGGTCGATGATGCGTACGACCTCGGCAACGTACTTACCTATTTTCTCATCCTGACCTACCGGAAGTACACTCAATTCTACCATCATTGCCCTGCTCCTCGTTGTGCTAACCCCGATCTACTTACTTCAATGGCGCTTTGCGCCAGGAAAGTCGGGATAACTGAAAATGTTGTTTGACAGAGTGCGCATAACTGTTCAGCCAGCCGGACGATGCACCGTGTGGCCCGCGCTTCCTGTGGCCGGGATGAGGCAAAAAGCAGGAACCCTGCGACAAGGGCTGAACAGTTACGGGTGCTTTCTTATGATCTTTTGAAAAAATACTGTGCAATCTGATGCTGTGATATGATGATTTTTTCAGGCTATTCACGATTTGGTTCAGGCATGACACCCTCAACCCATGCCGCTCCGTCCTGGTCAAATTCTTTTTTCCAGATCGGAACGGTTTTTTTCAACGTATCGATCGCGTATCTGCAGGCTTCAAAGGCATCACTGCGATGTGCGCAGGCCACGACGATCACGACACTTGCCTCGCCTATTTCCAGCATGCCCAGGCGATGCACGATCGCCATTTCCTCTACCGGCCAGCGTTCCCGCGCCTGCTTTTCGATACGCTCCATCTCCCGGACAGCCATTTCAGCATACCCCTCATACTCCATTCTCATGACTGTGCGCCCGTCCGCATGATTTCGCACCGTGCCGATGAACGTGCACACACCGCCGGCCGCTGGATTCTCCGCGCCGGAGAGAAGCGCCGTCACGTCGATCGGTTGTCGTGTTATTTCAACCACATCAGCCTCCCGAAATAGGGGGAATCAGCGCCACTTCATCGCCATCGTTGACGATCGTGGCTGGCTCGGCATATTCACCGTTGAGGGCAAAACTCGTGATGGTCTGATAGCGCATAAGCCCGGGATGGTCGGCACTGAGCTGTTCGAACAGCTCAGCCAGGGCGACTGGTTCCGGCAGTTCGAGTGTGACCTGCTCGCGTCCGGCGATCTCGCGCAGAACAGCAAACAGTTTGACATCGACCTTCATTGCATGCCTTTCACTCTGTTCAATTGGTATGTTCGTCAAAGGGAATATTTTTCAGGCCATGGGCCAGAACTCTTGTTTTCAAACGTTCATCGATTATATGCACGAAAAACGTATAGCGTTTTTCAAGCTCATCGAACTGGAGCAGCTCATATCTCGTTCGCACATCGATATCGAGTAACATGATCGCGCGGTTGAGCAGGATACCCGGGTCATGTTCCGCAAGCATCATACGATGCAGCGTAGAGGTATGGCACAGTACAGTGCCGAAATATGCCACGATTTTTTCGCGCATGTGGCGATACAGCCGACCTTTCTCTGCGTCCGTATAGGGGAAATCCTTTTCCGGCAAAAGCACGACCTCGGCTGAACGCCAGCACTGGGTTGGGCAGAGTTTTTCGACGGCGAAGCGCGTCGTGCCGCGCAGCAAAATATTGAAACGTCCAGCCGGTAGTTTCTCATAAACCTCAATCAGACCGGCACACCCGATTGCCTCGACTGCAGCATCACCATGATAGTTGGCTTCCCAGCCATCTTTGAGCAATACCATACCGATGGTTTTGTCACTCTTCAGTGCAGCGCGGATCATCGCCTTGTATCTCGGTTCGAAGATGTGCAGAGAGAGCAGGCCACCGGGAAACAGAACGACATTGGGTAAAGGAAAAACTGGCAGGAAATGCTGCATCAGGCGGCGTCCTCTTGTTTTTGCGTACTCCCTGTCCTATCATACGCCCAGCGTGCGGTAGTGCGCAAGAGTTCGTCTTCATGTTCGAGAAAAGGCGCTATATAGGGCCTCATCTCAGGCTGCCGGCTGTTTCCGGCAGCGATGAGCACATTGCGCATAAAACCGCGAAACTTCGTCCGCTTCACCGGCGATTTGCGGAAGCGCCGGCGGAACGCCTCCTCATCAAGCTGGAGTAGTTCCTTAATCGCCGGATTGACTGCACCTTCTTTCGGCTGCACGCCCGGCTCAAGACTAACCGGTGCTCTGCGATTCCACGGGCATACATCCTGACAGATATCACAGCCAAAGATGTGCCGGCCCATTTCTTCCCGGAGTGTCTCGGGAATTTCGTCCTTTTTCTCGATGGCAAGATAGGAAATACATCGGTTCGCGTCAAGCACATTAGCTTCAATCAGAGCCCCGGTCGGGCAGGCATCGAGGCAGCGAGTGCACGTGCCGCAGCGATCGGGCACCGGCTGGTCAGGGTGCAGTTCTGCGTCGGTAATAATCAGCGCAAGAAATGTATAAGAACCCAAAACCGGATGTATCAGACAGGTATTTTTACCCAGCCAGCCGATGCCGGCGTGCTGTGCCCACGCCCGTTCGAGAACTGGGCCGGTATCGACATAGTAGCGCCCGCTGCACCCGGGGGCCAGCTCGATGAGGTATTCGTACAGGACACGGATTTTTTTCAGAACAAAATCATGATAATCATCGCCCCATGCATAACGGGAAATCCAGCCTTCCCCTTCAGCATGCGCATCGGTAGAACGCGGAGCCCGGGTGTTATACACAAACGAGCAGACGATAATGCTGCGCGCCTCGGGTACGATGAGCCCGGGATCGTGCTTCTTTTCCCTGTGCCTGCGTAAATAGTCCATGTCTGCATGAAATCCGTGCTCGAGCCAGGCGTCATAATGCTGCATATCCTCAAGTTGCTCGACAGGCGCAACACCACATTCGGCGAAACCGAGTTCCAGGGCGCGCAGGCGCAGTTTTTTTGTGCGGGTGCTGGCTTCCATCTCTGTCGCTTTATCCGCCGGGAAAGCCCGTTTAATGTTTGCCACAATCAGACATCTGCCAGTTTTTTCGCTTCACGCAGACGATTTTCCCGCCGGATCGCGGCCTGTTCCCAGCGTCGTTTTTCCTCATCGGTCTGCGGAATGTATTCGGGGACGGGAATCGGCCTGCCATCCTCACCGAGGGCAACAAAAGTCAGATAGGCCGTGCTCGTGTGCCGGCATTCACCTGTGAGCATATTTTCGGACATCACCTTGGCGCCGACTTCCATCGAGGTGCGAAAGGCACGATTGAGCGCCGCTTTGACGATGACCAGCTCGCCGACTTTGATCGGATGTTTGAAATCGAGGTGATCGATCGAGGCGGTGACGACCGGTCTCCGGCAATGCCGGGAGGCAGCTATGGCACAGGCGATATCGATCAGGTGCATCACTTTGCCGCCGAGCAGGTTGCCCAGGGTGTTGGCATCATTGGGCAGTACGATCTCAGTAATCTGTGCGATGGGTTTGCGGGTTTCTTCCACGGTCACTGTTCTCTCCTGTATCTTGGCTATTCGAAGTATCTCGGGTCCATCACGGTTCGCAGACACACCCGGCACTTCCCCAACATGATCGATTTACAAATTTACGCTGTGTGCTCTGAAAGCCGGGCCAGCTGAAAAAGTCTGGCCTGCGGAATGCTTCCTTGCAGCGCATCGACTAACGTTTATTGAGCGGCTGCCACAGGGTGTGTGCATTTTACCGGCTGAGTAAAAAACGGGGGAAAGGTGCATGGCCTAATATAAAAAAGGCTGGACACTTTGCCAGCCTATTCTCATCGCGGGAGAGAAAATTCGGGGTAAAAGCGAATGTATCTTTTCACAGCCAGATTTCCATGCCTTCTTTACCCGCAACCGAGTTTTTGAAATATCCCTGGGCGATTTTCTCTATTTTTTTCATTTGGTCATCATCATGAGACGGATCATGGTGGAAGAGGATGAGCTTACCGACCTGCGCTTTTTTCGCAACATCGCACGCCATTTCGATGGTGCTGTGGCCATAGCCCTGCTTGGGATTGGCCGGATCGGTATATTCGTGCTCCAGATACTGTGCATCGTGGATCAACACATCGGCGCCGCGGGCAAACGCAATCAGACGCGAATCGCCGCCAACATAGCCTTCCGTATCCGTTGCATAGACGATGCTTTTGCCATTGACAGCGATCCGATAGACAAAGACGCCATCTTTTGGATGGGCATAACTTCTGAAAGCCGTGATCGTGAGGTCTTCCGGAGCTATGTCATCGACTTTTTCCCGGATATTGTAGAGCGTGGGGTGGTTGCCTGAATTGCGCAGGATCAGTTTGTCGGTATCCGTCATATTCTGGATGATCTTTTTCGAGTTCATCTCTTCAAAACGCACCGGGCAAAAAGTCGGCTCCATAGAAAGAGAAATGCTGGACAGCAGGTCCTCGCCCAAAAGCTGGGGCCCGAAGAGATACAGAGAACAATAGGCCTGGTAGGCAGGGGCAAAAAAAGGCAGGCCCTGGATATGGTCATGGTGGGTATGGGTCAAAAGGACGGTCAGGTGCAGGGTTTCCTCGGCGCCGTTTTTACGGTCTTCCTGGTATTCCCGGAGTATTTTTTCGCCCAGGGGGATGATACCCGTTCCCGAATCAAGAATCAGACGGTGCTTGCGGTTACGGATCTCGACACAGGAGGTATTGCCTCCAAATTCAACCGTTTTTTCTCCGGGGACGGGATAACTGCCGCGAACTCCCCAAAGTCTGATCAGCAGATCATGCTGCTTCATAGAATCCTCTCGACGTCCAGCCAGCGGGGCCGGCAGAAAGATCAATAATCAATCCCGCCACACCGGCTCGGGAAAATCAACGGAACAGGCGTTCTGTCTTCTTCCGAACGCGATTTCCCGTCATGAGTTCATTTTTTAGTAAAAAATATAAATAGTGAAAGAGATGCATCACCCGCTGGCAATCGTGGGCAAACAGAGATGGCCACTTTACCGACATATCAAATTTAATGCCATTTTTCCGTGTGGGCGAGAGCAAAACCCTGCGCAGGTTTAACTGCAAAAAATGTGTATCAAACGTATTTCCCGCTAGCCGGCCGCTCTGGTGCGCATCCTTGCTTCACAAATTTTTCGGATTAAGTTCCTGCGTGGTATGGTCAAGGTAATGTACAGCAAAGAACGTTTCGATGCAGATTAAGAATTCGTAATTTCGATCGAATAATCACGCAAAAGGCATCACATGCTGAAAATATACGGCACAAACGCCATCTCTTCTCTCATCTCGTGACACCGCTCCAGCGTCACCACCACCCAACCCGGGCGCTCCACACTGTTCCTGCTCAGCACGCCCGACAGTGCGTGACATGACGCAAACAGGCAAAAAGACCGGACAGGATCGAACTATCACGAAAAAAATCTACGCAAGATTCTGGTTATCCACTTAACTCAGCACGATTGCATTTTTTCAACCAGACCGCGTGACAACAGTACATGCCTACCCCAGAACCGTCATTCCGGTTTCCCCGCAGGGGAAGACCGGAATCTCCCTGACTCAGGCACGCGCCAGAAAAGATGAGATTCCGGCACTGCGCTTCGCTTGGCCGGAATGACACATACCGGTATCCGGGCCAGAGCCCTGTTAGCTGAGTTAACTGGATACCCGGGACGCAAGGTTCTCATAACACTGATAAAACGGACATTGTAAAACGAGTGGATTTTCAGGTTAAACGAGGCGGGCATCAGGCAGCAGCATACGCAGCCTGACTATAAGCGACGAGTGCACGGCGGGTCTGCCAGGCATTGGTGCTGGTTTGTTGCTTATCATTGAACTCACTCTGCTGTGCACCATCGGCCGGTTCCTCTGTCGGATTCTCGCTTTCATCCTGCAGCATTTCCCGCATTGCCTGTGCGGATTTCATCGCCGCGCTCGCAGCGATATTGCGATCAGCACCCGAGGGGTTTTGCGGCGCCAGTGCTGCCTTGCGGATGATCGCCATCTTGCGGATCGTCGCCTGCGGATCATCCGGCACTTCGCTGGTGTCGATCGGGACTTCGCCGCCGGTAGCATACCTGCGGCCGTCCGGCCCGGTTTCGAACGTATAACTCGCTCCCCCACGTGCATAGCCCCCGGCAGCAGAGAGATGCGCCTGCTCATGCGCGCGCACTTCCCTGTCGCGTTTCTGCAGCTTTTCAACCTGCTGCTTTTCCTCCTCGGTCAGCTCTGTATTGCCACGGGCAGATGCTGACTGTTTATTTTCGACGGCCGGTTGCAGTTTATCTGCTTCTTCGACAGGCGCAGCCTCAGCAGCAGAGGAAGCCCGCTCTCCCCCGGCCTGCTCTGCCTGAGCCTTCACATAGCGAGCCCGCAGGGCGAAGATTGAACTATATGAACTATCGACATTCATGTGGTCTGGGCAGCCTTCTCAAATTCTGTACACAAATAGGCACATCGCTGGAAAAACCGGGTTAGCCGGACGATCCGGAAACAGGATGCGCATTCATCCTGGTAGCCAACGCGCTACCTGTCGGGTTCCGGCGGATATCCTCACTATCGGCAGGAACACGATTTGGTTAACGGCCTGAACGGGGGCATAGTACAGATAAAATTCCCGGCCGGCCGGCTTCTTTGTTCTTGCCTTTTGACTGTTGGCCGTGTACTTTGCCTGCCTTAAACAGTTTCACAGTCTGAGAACAAAGCCAAGGGAGTTCTGATCGTGTCTGCCATCATAAAGGCACTGCAGGAGATCACCGGCAACGACCGGGTTCTGACCTCACCGGAAGACCTCATCACTCTCGGATATGACGGCACGCCAGTACTCGAAAACGCGCCACTGGCCGGCGTCATTCCTGCAGATGCCGAGCAGGTTTCCCGAATCATGCATCTGGCCAACGACAGCGGCACGCCGGTCGTACCGCGCGGTTCTGGTACCGGGCTGAGCGGTGGCTCTGTGCCGGTTCCGGGCAGCATCGTCATGCTGTTCCCGCGCTGGAACAGGATCATCGAAATCGACGAGGCCAACCTGACCGCAAAAGTGCAGGCCGGTGTCATCACCGCAGACCTGCACGCTGCCGTCGAGCAGCGCGGGCTGTTTTATCCCCCGGACCCGGGCAGCATGAAAATCTGCACCATCGGCGGCAACGTTGCGGAGAACTCCGGTGGGCTGCGCGGCCTGAAATACGGCGTTACGGCGAACTATACCATGGGACTGCAAGTCGTGCTGCCAACGGGCGAAATCATCGAAACCGGCAACAAATGCGTCAAAGATGTCGCCGGCCTGCGGCTGACCGATCTCTTCACCGGCAGCGAGGGCATTCTCGGCATTTTCACCGAGGTGCTCGTCCGCCTCATCCCCCGGCCTGCGGCGAGCAAAACCATGCTGGCGACCTTTGACCGCATCGAAGACGCTGCCGAGAGCGTATCCGAAATCATCGCCAAAAAGATCATCCCCTGCACCCTGGAATTTCTCGACAGCACCACGATCGAGTGCGTGGAGGCCTATGCGCGCATCGGCCTGCCTTCGGGGTTGGCAGCGCTGCTGCTGATCGAAGTCGATGGCCACCCGGCTGTCGTTGCCGAAGAGGCGGAACAGATCGTGGCCATCTGCAAACAGCATCGCGCTCTCGAGGTTACGCTGGCCGCAGATGCCGCTGAAGCAGAGCGTCTGAAGACAGCGCGACGAGCGGCCCTCAGTGCTCTGGCGCGCCTGAAGCCGACGACGATTCTCGAGGATGCCACAGTGCCCCGCAGCGAGGTCGCGACCATGGTCACACGTATCCGCGAGATAGCCCGAAAATACGATCTCACTTTCGGCAATTTCGGCCATGCCGGCGATGGCAATCTGCATCCAACCTGCCTGACGGATGAGCGCGACGCAGAGGAAATGCACCGCGTCGAGCTGGCGTTTGAGGAGATTTTCCGCGCTGCCCTCGATCTCGGCGGCACCATTACCGGCGAACACGGCATCGGCCTGGCGAAAAAGCAGTTCCTGCGCACGAGCACGCCGGACGCGAAAATGGAGCTCCTGCAGAAAATCAAAGCATCTTTTGACCCGAACAACATCCTCAACCCGGGAAAAATCATCGACAGCCACCCTCGCTGCGAAACCCTGCATACCTGAGAGCGAACTGCCAGCAATGACCCAGAAAACGACGACACCAGCCATCAGCGACGAACAACTGCTGCAGTGTATGCACTGCGGCATGTGTCTGCCCACCTGCCCCACCTACAGCCTGACACTGCGCGAACGCTCATCTCCACGCGGGCGCATCCGGCTGATCAAAAAATTCTCCGGCGGCGAACTCGGCATCAGTGAGACATTTGTCGAAGAAATGAATTTTTGCCTGAACTGCAGGGCCTGCGAAACCGCCTGCCCTGCTGGGGTGGACTACCATCATCTGCTCGAATTTGCACGGGTTGCGGTACGCAGCAACACGAAGCGCAGCGTGCTGCAGAAGCTCGGCAAAGCGCTCCTCGATAAACTTTTCACCCGGCCATACATCCTGAAAAAACTCGCGCGGGTCCTGTATTTTTACCAAAAGTCCGGGCTGGAAAGACTGGTGCTTGCTTCCGGGGTTTTGCGCCTGATGCCCGGCAATCTCGATCGCACAGCACGCCTGTCGCCACGCATCAGCCCGCGGCCGGCGAGCGAAATTTTACCTGAAAAAATTCCCGCCAAAGGCGAGAAAAAGTACACCGTTGCGTTGCTGACCGGCTGCGTGCAGGATGTCAGTTTCGCTGAAGTCACCCGGCACGCTGCTGAGGTTCTGGCCTGGAACGGCTGCGAGGTGCACGTGCCGCGCGGACAGGTCTGCTGCGGCTCGCTGCACGGGCATATCGGTGATCTGGAGACAGCAGGCGCCCTGTTCAGCCGCAATGCAGCCGCTTTCGATGTGTCGCGGTTCGACGCCATCATCGTTACGGCTGCGGGCTGTGGCTCGTTCATGAAGGAATATCGCGACACATTTGCTGCGGCCGGCGAGAACATGCGGCAGCAGGCAGAAGCGTTCAGCGCAAAAGTTCGGGACATCCACGAATTCCTCGCAGAAATCCCCCTGAAAAAACCGCAGCGCCATCTGCCGCTGACCGTGACATACCACGACGCCTGCCACCTCGCGCATGCGCAGAAAATCACACGACAGCCGCGCCAGTTGCTGGAGATGATCCCCGGACTGACCCTCGTGCCTCTTCCGGAATCCACCTGGTGCTGCGGAAGCGCCGGAACCTATAACCTGACCCACCCCGAACCGGCCTTTGCTCTGTTGGAACGAAAAGTCAGCAACATCGCGAGTACCTGCGCTACAGTCGTGGCCAGCGCAAACCCGGGGTGCTCGATACAGATCGCGTATGGCTTGAAAGAAAAAGGCATGCAAACAGAAGTAGTTCACCCGATCAGCCTGCTGTGGCAGGCTTACGGCCCTGGTGAGGAAAAGTGGTGAGGAGACAGGCTTTCAGACAGGATGTTATTTCATAAAAGCCATGTACTTGTCGAATTCCGCGACTTCTGCCTTATCAACACCGAGCTGCTTGACGGAGATGATGCGATTCTCCTCGAGGTTGACGTGCAGGCGAAACTTCTTGTCATCGACGGTTTCAACAAAAATAGCCGTCTGTTTGGGTATATAGGCTTCAACCACAAGCCCTTCACGATTCAGCCCGAACAGATCGGCTATGTGAGAAATCTCTTCACTGTGTGCTGCGTACAAATCGTGCGCATACTTCATGGGATTCTCAACATCCTTGTTTTGGGTTTATCGGTCTTCCCGCGTTCCCTGCGCAAAGCGCTGTTTCGTGATCGATGCGGGACAGATCCGGAAGCTGGCGAAAAGATATTCCTTTCTGCTGGTATATGCAAGCAAAACAGGCCAAAACAGCCTCGGCACCTGCATTCTTACATCTCTACTGACACGCTTTTTTTATACACTTCCCGCCGGATAAAAACATCGACCAGGTCCTTATCAAGCCGCCCTCTCTCGGCTTCGTCACGCAAGATGGCGAGGCTCTTTTCCAGGGGCATGGCCTTTTTATACGGCCGGTCTGAGGCTGTCAGAGCATCGAAAATATCACACACGGCCATAATTCGCCCCTGCAACGGAATCTGATCCCCCTTGAGGTGATATGGGTAACCACTGCCGTCGAGCATCTCATGGTGGGCGGCGGCGTACTTCGGTATATTCTCCAGGTCCTTGGTAAAAGGGATATTTTCGAGAATATCGAGGGTCTGCACAACGTGCGACTGAATTTCCTTGTACTCTGCCTCGGTGAGATTGCCTTTGACAACGGAAAGGTTTTCATACTCATCAGCCGTCAGCATGAAATAGCGCTCGCCATCGAGGTCGTCGTACGTGGACTCTGCGATTTTCTTCAGCCGTTCCCGGTCTTCCTCGGGTAAAAACCCCGGTGTATTGACTTTCTTGAGAAAAGCCAGCTCATCCTGAAGCTGCTTCAGCCTGAGCTGGAGCTGTTGATCGACTTCTTCAAATTTGTGTTGGTCTGGTGCACCGGACTGCATCATTTCATTCTTACGCCGCTCTGCGCGGATGATCTCCAGCATTTGCACCGTACGAAATCGCCCTTCGATAACCTGCATCTGCTCGTTGTTAAGCTTGTTTTCCTTTTCGAGAACCGCCTCGCGCACGCCGATCTTGCCGATATCGTGCAGCCAGCCGGCCATACGCATCTCCTCTATCTCGGCTGCTGTAAATTCCAGGTCGGCAAAACGGCCTTCTTTTTCTTCATTCAGTGCATACATCAGATGCACGGAATACTCAGCAACACGCCCGGAATGACCGGCAGTGTGTGGACTTCGGGCATCGATCGCTTTGGCAGAATAGCGAACCAGCGAGCGGAACAGCGTGCGAATTTCCTCGATCAACTTGACATTCCGGATCGCTACAGCCGCCTGGCTGGCGAGAGAGTGCACCAGCGTCTCGTACTCTTTCCGGAATGGCACGACCTTGCCGTCATCATCCAGGCTGTTGATGAGCTGCAGCACGCCGATGATCTCATCCTCATGATCTTTCATCGGCACGACCAGCATGGATTTGGTGCGGTAGCCGGTACGATAATCGAAATCTTTATTGAGACGGTATTCCACGGTCGGCGGGATCATGTAGGCGTCTTCGATATTCAACACCTCTCCGGTGGTAGCGACATAGCCGCTGATGCTCTCTTTGGTGAGCGGAACATAGAAGGAGCGGAAGGCATTTTTTTTGCCATTGCTGCCTGCTTCAAGAGACTCGGTCTGCGCGACGACGAAGTTGAGCTTGTCTTCTTCCTTGATGTACAGGCTGCCCCCGTCAGCCCGTGTGAACCGTCGCGCTTCGCTGACGATAAGATTCAGCAGGCGCTGCAGATTGTGCTCACTGGAAAGAGCGATACCGATCCGGTTCAGACGAGCGATCTGACTTTCAAGGTCGCGCAGGTTTTGCTCAGGGCGAGTTGTTGTCACAGGCATGCTACTCCTCCCTCTGTTTCAGAGCTGTCAACATAAGGTGATCTCCGGGGGCAAAAGGATTTGAAATATACGCAACCCGGCACCCTGAAGCAAGTGCGGATTCCGGTCACGTGCTCGTATCATGATAAAAGTAGGGACATCAGGTGGGATTCGCGAAACAAACGCGTATTTTTTCGCCCCTGTCGATAAAATTTCCGCACTGCACACTGATCGTCTGAAAAACCAAAACCCAGCAAACGCTCCGTGACCATCAGGTGCAGGGGATGAAATCAGCCAGCTATCCCCAGACAACTACTGCAGATTGGCCCCATCAGGAATTTCCGTTCCTTTGGGCACGATGAGAATGCCGTCGCGGATGGAAAAAAGCTCTTCATCAGCATTGCGGCGGCGGCCGGTGCGCAGCATGGTGACGTTGCGGCCGATACGGGCATTTTTATCGATGAGTGCGTCCTCGATAATGGAGTTTTCGCCAACACCGAGGGGGATTTTACCCGCCGCGTGGCTCTCCTGCACACTCTCCATGTAGTCAGCCCCCATGAGATACACATGCTCCAGCCTGGCACCTGCTGTAACTCTGCTGCGGATGCCGATAATGCTCTTTGAAATTGTTGCGTGGTCGAGCCGGGCCGCGTCACAGATGACACTTTCGTGCACTGTACATTCATCGATCCGGGCACCGGGCAGAAAACGGGCATGGGTATAAACCGGCCGGTCCTCGCGGTAAAAATCAAACTTTGGCTCCGGCTCGGTGAGGTTGATCATGGCATCGTAAAAAGACCTGATCGTACCGATATCTTCCCAGTAATCATCGAAATAATGCGCCTGCACATGATAACGCTCGATCGCTTCGGGAAAGATGCCCCGGCCAAAATCACCGGCAGAGCTGTCCTGCAGCATTTTGAACAACGCCCGGCGGGAGAAAATATAAATCCCCATGGAAGCCAGCAGAACATCGGCCTGTTTACTCCAGCCCTGGCGTTGCAGCCAGGCCGGGTCAGGTGTGAACCGTTCGAGGGTCTGCTCATCTTTCGGCTTTTCATAAAACGCTGATATACGACCATTGATATCAGTCTGCAGCACCCCGAACTGTGCGGCCTTTTCCCGGCTCACCGGCAGAACAGAAACAGTGACATCCGCCCCTGACTGCTGGTGGGTTTTCAGCATTTCGCGGTAATCCATGCGGTAGAGATGATCCCCTGAAAGAATGAGATAGTAGTCGAACTCCTTGCTGTCGAGGTAGGCCAGATTCTGGCGCACGGCATCAGCAGTCCCCTGGTACCAATCCTTGTTTTCCATTGTCTGCTGGGCTGCGAGAATCTGGGTAAAGCCCGTTGACCATGCCGGGAAAAGATACGTCTGGTTGATGTGGCGATGCAGAGATTCTGAGGCAAACTGCGTCAGTACATACATTTTACGGACATCAGAGTGCAGGCAATTGCTCATGGCAATATCGATGAGCCGGAATTTTCCGGCGATGGGAACAGCAGGTTTCGCCCTTTTCTGCGTCAACGGCCATAAACGAGTACCCTGGCCTCCTGCCAGAACAATTGCCGCAACATTGGTCAGCATATCCACCCTCGGATCATTTCGGTTACAGATTGTGCATCAAATCATCAGTCCCAGGATTCAAGGTCCTTCTCGATGCGTTGCTCATATTCGCTGGTACTGGCAGTGCTTTTCTTATGCCTGGCGTGTTGCCCGCTGTCGCTATCCGGAGACTCCGTATTCGATGCGAGATATTTCCACGCCAGAAAGCCACCGAACAGCAAGCCAAAGGCAGGCAGAATCCACGCCATATAATTAAACCCTTCAGCTTTTGGCGTGGCCAGGATTCTCTCGCCATAGCGCGCAACCATCTCCTGCATGATCTGCTCTTTCGTCTCCCCCTTTGCCAATGATTTGGCGATGATGTTGCGCACCTCAATCGCCGCACCGGAACGATGCAGGTCTGCGGTTTCGCTCCAGCAACACGGAGCGATGAGGTCCTTCGCGACCTTGTTGATTTCCGCCCTGCTGATAACTTTGGTGAGGCTGTCAGCCTGCTCATGATCATGTTCATCCTGAGCAGCAAGAAATCCGCTGGAGAGCAGACTCAGGGCAACGATGAGAAAGAAAACGGGGACAGTAGTGCTGAGCTTCATCGTGTCACCTGTTTTGTTATGAGTTAAAAACAGCAATTTCGGCTTTGATATCTGATTTTGCAAGATGATGAAATTTTCCTGATTTCTCCACACGAATAGTTCGCGCAGTGCGCATCAACGAAGAAAAAGGAGCAGCCCGGCAGAGACCCGGGCCCGACCGGGAAGTCTTTGATAAACTATAATTTCCTGTATCAAGCGCAAGAGATTAATTGGTTGAAACAGCGTCTGTGGTGAGCTTTTCCTGTTGCAGTTGCCGCACGGTTTGCCTGCTGCCGTCATGGCTCCAGCCTGGTGCACGAAAAAGATAAAACAGCCGTTCCTTCCAGCCGGGTGCACGCCTGAGGTCGCGCCACAGGTCAACCCACTCATGCGTGGCAATAATCACAGGATTGTAGGTTTCGAGGTCATGCAGAATGCCGTAGTCCGGGCGTTTTTTCTCCTCGGCAAACGTACCGAAGAGCTTGTCCCAGATGATGAGGACACCACCGTGATTTTTATCCAGATATTCGATATTCTTGCCATGATGGACGCGGTGATGCGATGGGGTGTTGAAAATCCACTCCAGAGGGCCGAGCCGGTCGATGGTTTCGGTATGAATCCAAAACTGGTACAGCAGGCTGATCGACTGCATGGTCAGGACCATCAGCGGCGAGAAGCCGAGCAGGGGCAGCCAAAGCCAGAAGACAAAGCCGGTGAAAACGCCTGTCCAGGTTTGCCGCAGTGCTGTGGAAAGGTTATAGTGTTGCGACGAGTGATGCACCACATGCGAGGCCCAGAAAAAACGCGACTGGTGACTGACGCGATGAAACCAGTAATAGGTAAAATCTTCGAGGAAAAACAGCGCCACCCAGGCCTGCCAGCCGGTGCCAATATCGAACAGTCTGAACTGATAGACGAAAAAATAAGCGCCGAGAACCATGGCTTTGGCCACAAGCTTGAGCAGCACATTGCCGATGCCCATGGCCAGGCTAGCAGCCGTATCGCGCAATTCATAAAGATCACGCTCATTGACAGCACTGAGGATAGCCTCGATGACCATCAGCACGATAAACGCCGGGATTGCGTAGTGGATTAAATTAGGCATGAGAATATCACCTGCTCACAGGTGCCGGATTGAGTTCCTTCAACAAACAAAGTCGCACAAAACGCTAAATAAGCCAGAAAATATCGAAAATCATCTCACTGCCACGGCATCCGGCGCAGCAGTTTATCAGCGCAACATTTGTTTTCGGGGTGGTTACCAGATTCTCTTGACGCCGTATTGGTCAAACTCCGTGTCTTTGCTCAGCAGATACATTTTTTCCTGAAGACATTGTGAAAGTAAAAGTCTATCAAAAGGGTCTCTATGATGAAATGGTAAGTTTTCTATTGGAAAGACGTGATGAGGCTGAATACTCAGGAGTCGAATGTTATTCTCAATTGCGTGTTTATCAATAAACTTTGCAAGTTTTCCTTGAATCGACAATTTGTTCAAGCTGATTTTAATTGCCATTTCCCATATACTCGCTACACTCAAATAGATTTCATTTGTATTATCGAGATATATTTGTTTAACCTTTTTTGTCAGGATGCTATTATCTTCAATAATCCA
>WFTM01000464.1 GCA_015485525.1 Candidatus Zhuqueibacterota bacterium
TCGGCACCCTTGCCGGCTCTCTGTTGCCGTTTCTCATGCAGCGCCTGGGCGCAGACCCGGCGGCATCATCTGCTCCGTTTGTTGCAACCCTCGTCGATGTCAGCGGGTTGGTGATCTATTTTTCCGTCGCCGCCCTGCTTCTCTCCGGAACACTGCTGTGAGGGCGACCTGCCAGTCGCCCCTACGAATTGCGTTGCCAGAATTTTTGGCCTGGGTTTGATGTACAGGCGTTCGTACCCGTACCGCGACATTTATGTCGCGTCCCTGTCATCCCCTCAGGGGCATGCTGAAATACGAAAAGTATCGTACATTGCGACATGAATGTCGCGGAACATCAGGATGTCGCGTCCCAGCTATCAGCTCATGAGCATACTGAAAATCACCCCACACAATCTCCGAAACCGGTATAAACATATTTATGTATAAACCGTGACAGGCTGGAAGGATGTGCACGCACAGTTTTCCACATGATGGAGAAAAACAGCACTTTTCCATAGCAGGCCCGTTGCCATTTCGCGCCTGCATCTTATCTCATCCTCCCGGTACTATTCCAGAACAGAACATGCCGGACAGGAGAAAGTCCTGTTTTTTCATTTTTGGCAAAAAGCAGCGATAACCTGTAATAGTATTCCTGAGCACGACAGGGGTTGGCAAATGATTTGCTGAGACAGGGTGCTTTGGGAACATAATAATCAGGTTTCCTGGTCCAACGATGGAGTTACAGGATGGTGAACTCACCTCGATCCGCACGCCTGTGTGTCAGTGCGCTGCTCATTCTGCTTTTCGCTTTTAGTACGGTGTCGTGCAGTAAGACGTCCGCAACGGTACAGACCCGGCGGCCGGATTATGCTCATGATATCATTCCACCCCAGGCAAGCCGGATTACGGCAACAGTGTTGGCGGTGTTGCCGCCGTCCGTTGATGGCTCTGATTCCCCTTGCGCACAGCATCCCTGCCATGCCCGCATCCGCGTCGATTCCGTACTTGGCTATGGCCAGGGGTTTTCTTCCGCCCTCAGCACAGGCGACACTCTGACGGTTTTTTTCGAATACACACTTGCAGACACGCGCACGATTTTTTTCGATTTTCAACAACATTTTCCGGGGCTCAGACCGGGCGATACATTTCGTGCCCTCGTGTATGAAAACCGGGCAGAGCCGGTCATCGGCAGCGGGAAAAAAGCGGATCGCTACACCATTACAGCTTATGAACGTATGATATTGTCAAAATAAATTAAGGAAGAACGATGCGACACGGAAAACATCTGGCCTTTGCCTCTCAAGTGCTGATTTTCGGCGTTGTTTTTACTGTATTGAGTTTCCTGTTGAAACCAGAGTCGGTACAGCCACCCCGGCCGGCGCAGCCTGCTGTACATGACCGTTTTGATTCTGCACTCGAACGGATGAAATTCGATTGGCTGCGCACTCATGATCCGGCCAGCGGCGAGATACCCGTGGATATCCGGCGCAAGGAGCTGGAATTTGCTGGCACGCTGCCGGTTCGGAGTGCTCGCCAGCCGTTGCGTCTTGGCAAGGGCTCTGCGGCTGCTCAGGTGCAGGTGAGTGACTGGCGCTCCCAGGGGCCATATAATCTGGGTGGGCGCACTCGCGCTGCAGCCTACGATGTTTCACGCAGCAATGTCATCCTCGCCGGTGGGGTCAGCGGCGGCATGTGGCGCTCCACTGATGGCGGCCAGACCTGGCAGAAAACTACAGCACCGGCTCAATTGTACTCCGTTACCGCGCTGGTGCAGGATACCCGCTCCGGCAAAACCGACATCTGGTACTACGGCACCGGCGAATTGACGGGCAGTGGCGGCGGACATTGGGGCGCGGCCTTTGCCGGCGACGGGATTTATAAGTCCACTGATGGCGGCAGAACCTGGAACCCCCTTGCTTCCACCGTTTCCGGCACACCGCAGTATTTTGACCAGCCTTTCGATTATATCTGGCGACTGGCTATCGACCCCTCGGTGCAGAATAAAGATGTGGTGTATGCCGCGACTTTTGGTGGTATCAGCCGGTCGGAAAATGGTGGCCAGAGCTGGCAGAGAGTGCTGGGTTCGTTCTCCAATTCATCCTCGTACTATACCGACATCGTCGTGACCA